>NZ_LVYY01000010.1:0-181735 GCF_001909085.1 Paenibacillus sp. P32E
TAGCAGATTGCTCCGCCTTTCATCCCTCGCCCATGAGGGTGAAGGAATTATCCGGTATTAGCTACCGTTTCCGGTAGTTATCCCAGTCTAGAGGGTAGGTTGCCTACGTGTTACTCACCCGTCCGCCGCTAAGCTTATCCCGAAGGATAAGCTCCGCTCGACTTGCATGTATTAGGCACGCCGCCAGCGTTCGTCCTGAGCCAGGATCAAACTCTCCAAATTGGTATTTAGAAAGAGCGATTGCTCATTTTGAAACATCTGACGAGAATAAAATATTCTCTATTTTTGGATCTCACTTGTGTGAAATCCCACTCACTCGTTGTTCAGTTTTCAAAGATCAAACTCTCATTTCCGTTCGCCGTTGCTTGTCAGCAGCGACCTTTATAATATATCATAGCACCCTCGATTTAGTCAACCTTTTTTTAATTTCTTTTTTTCGGTTGTCTTCCGCATGCTTTGAAGCTTATTACCTGCGTCAGAGGGACGAGTTATAATTTAACACAACATTAACATAAGCGTCAACTATAAATATTCCCTCTATTGCTCATCTCATGCAAAAAAAATCAACAAAAAAAAGAGAGCAGGTTGCCTCTCCTTAATCCATGTGTGATTTTCTTTTATACTTACAAGGTGTACCGTACTGTGTGACCATCTCCGGCCTCCTCGGCCCAAGAAGCAATCTCCCTAATCTGTGAACGGGATACAAGCTTACGCAACACCAGAGGCAGTTCAGCGCCAAGTTGACTAAGTCCCGAATGCTGCAGAAGTTCTTTTACACTCCAAGGTTCCTTACGACTGCCGAGTATATTCAATAATATGGTGCAGCAATCGGACATCTTGGACATAATGGCAAATTCGCAGGCTAGCAGAATGAGCTCCACTCTCTGATCCAGCGTCTCAGTACTGACAGTCAGCTCCTCATACAGCTTATGAACGGACGAATTAAGGCCTTTTACTTGCTCCCAGACTGCGGGGTCAGGAAAACAACCTGCCTCACTAACTTCAAGACGTGCCCAGTGATACAAAGCAATCAATACACAGTTGTAGGCATCCATTGTAAAGCCTGCTTCCATATACCGCTTGGATTTCACATACATATGCAGAAACCTGGAAAACTCCATGAACAGTATGCGTTCCTTGAGCGGCCCCTGAAACTGTATAATTTCCCGGCGCATTTCGCCTAGAATTCCTTTGGGGTCCCAAATGACTTCACCCGCTATGAGACTGGTAAGCAGTTCATTATTATCTCCAGCCATTACCGCTCTTTCCAGAGCAGAAAGGCCGACATGCACTGACTGTGTGCGCCGCTCTCCGGCTATCGTATGGGTAATAATACGTTCCTTCTCTTGCTCCTCATGCAGCATTAGTACTACCACATCAAAATCATGAAGAAGCGCGCTCTGAACCGGAGCATTGCCGGTCTGATGCAGAGCTACAGCGCCAAGGACGTTCTCGTCAAATGTTTCTCCACTAAACAAGGTCAAATTGGACAGTTCCATGCTTCCCTCCATCAAATTTGGCGAATTTGCGTCTGTCAGTTATAATTCTCTTAAATATTAATATTCTACATGTTCATATCAGTTCCTCCTGGACAACCGAACTATATTTCAGTTAGGAGCAAATACTCATGAAATTTAAATCGGCTAAAATCAATGCTTTTCGCACTTGGGGACTGCTGCTTACCATGCTCGGAATGGGTCTAATGATCCTGGGAACAGCGGGTATTGTATTCTGGGGTTCGGCCGGAAAGGTTGTTGCTGCAATCGGCCTTGTCATTGGTTTGATCTCCATGATGGCCAGTCTGGCGATCTATTTTTGGGCCGGCATGCTTTCAACGAGTGCAGTCCAGGTAGAATGTCCAGAATGCCGCAAGCTGACTAAAATGCTGGGAAAAACGGACCGTTGTATGTTCTGCCATACCATCCTCACGATGGACCCCGCACAAGCAACGATCACTGCAGAGCAACTTGAAGGGCAGCAGTTAAAACATTAGCGAGTCATATTGCTGCATGAATCCGGCCAACCTTGCCTCTTCTTCTTTTAAGTAAGTACAGATACTATTATAAAAAACCAGGGGTTCCCTAAGGGAACCCCTGTGCTATGTCTACAATAGATGCTGTCTATTCGCTAATCTCCTGCAACGTTTTCCACGCTTCCGGAACGGCAAAGCTGCGGTTCCAGGAACCTATGCCACCCAGCCCAAATGATTGAGCCAGTTCAACCCTCGCTTTTAACGACACCTTGTCTTCTATCCATATCTTGCGAAGAATTCCATCCTCCGTATACTCCACATAATTCTGTCCTGATTTCTTATCCAGCACAGGTGTCAGCTTCTTTTCGGCAAGGATTTCCTGAACGGCATTCATGCTGACAGCTTTGGAACTAACCTTGGTTTTTCCATCCACCTTGGTTTCCGACCAGATACGGGTATACAGAGGAATACCCAGAACCAGCTTCTCCGCAGGAACGTCGTCCTCCTCAAGGATGCGGCTTACAGCTTTCTCCACCCATGGAAGCGAAGCAACAGAACCTGCGGTAGGACTGGACGCCCAATGCTCATCATAAGCCATGACAATCAGGAAATCTGTAACTGAACCAAGTGCCTTACGGTCCAGAAAGAGCGACCACATCTCACTGTTTGATTTTGGAGTGACATCCATAGAAACAATGAGATTTTTGGCTTGAGCCATCGGCTTCAGCTCCCGCATGAACTGCGTAACGTTCTCTCCGTCCTTGGTGTAGACATTTTCAAAGTCAATATTTATTCCATCCAGACCGTAAAGATCAGCATATTCCAACATCTGCACGATCGTATTCATCCGCTTCTCATAGCTTGATAACGCCTGGGTGGTGAGATCAGCATTAAAGCTGTTGGTCAGTAGCCCCCAAACCTCCATCCCTTGCTTATGGGCCCACTGGACGTAGGCGCTGTCTGCTTTGCTGCGCACATTCCCTTTGGTGTCGACAATTTCGAACCAGGTAGGACTGACAACATTGACCCCGGGAAGGTCACCGAATTTGGCCGGGTTGGGCTTACGTTCATATACAGCTTCCCAGAAAAGATTCACCGGTTTGCCTTTCCAGCTGCGTTCCGCGCGCGAGGGAGTGACCGGTTTCACACCGACTTTCTTCTCCCCATTCTTGATAATATCATTTGCTTTGACATAGCCCGCGAATCCGCTGCTCATCTGCACATACAGCCATTTTTCATTGTCCGATTTCCAAATTCTCACCTCGGTTCCAGGGGACATGTCGGCAATAATCGGAGCATGGACGGTCGCCTTACTGCGCAGAGCTTTTGTTTTCCCGCCCTCTTCACCCTTGACTTTACCAAGCGGGACCGTTTCTCCAGCAGTCATCAAAAGAACAGCCCCGGTATCCTTGTCCTCTTCCACCTCAAAACCATACAAGTTTTCAAGCGTGTCCGCTGGCAGGTAGGTTACTCCGTTCTTTTCCTCTGGAGCCAGACGAAGCTGAAGCGGTTTGTTGTTCAGACTGGCAGCAGTTGTATTTTCTTGCATATATAAAAGCTCATTGTCTGTAGATAAAATAACGGATTTGGTCTCTTCTTCATAACGGATGGATGAATCTACATACTTCTGCAGCAGCGGAAGCGGCAAAAGCAGCGTATCTCCGGTACCTGAAGCGGAATAGTCGGTCAGCTCTCCTTTGACGAAAACAGGCTGTTCCAGCCCTTTCCAATCGGGATCGGTGTGCAGACGGTTCGGCAAGACATAGAAAACTACCCAATAAGCTGCTGCGGCTATGATGACAAGGGCTAATAAACGGCGAAAAAGACCTCCGCGTTTCTTGACGCGTCTTTGTCTCTGTCTTGTATTCAAAATGTACCTCCAGATCACTAGTAGAATTAGAATGCGGTGAACCAATCTTAAGTATACGCTATCTCAGACTCTTTGGTTGCGTAAATCTGCTGGAAGGATTGGTCTTATCTGATAGGAACGCATGAAAAAAGTCATTGTAAATCAAGTAGAAACGGATACCGTCCTGCTAAGGACAGTATCCGTTTCAGCGAGAAATCGAAGGATGATTTATAGTGTGAAACATATAAATCCTTATATTTTCGAAAAAACGCGAGGATTCCGATACCGGATTCCTCACGTTAAAGAAATTCACACGATGCAGATTTAATGCGCTTTCTCGCCACAGCATTTGCAGACTCCATATAGCTCCATACGCAAACCATGGATTTTGAACCCTGTTGCCTGCTCGGCACGAAGTTCCACTTCATGCAGCGATGAATAGCTGAAATCCTCAATCTTGCCGCATTCCTGGCAGATCACATGATAATGATCAGACACATTAGCATCAAAACGGCTGGAATTATCACCGTAGGTTAGCTCGCGAACCATACCTGCTTCCATAAACATCTTGAGGTTATTGTAAACCGTTGCTACACTCATGCTCGGAAACTGCGGCTCAAGCGCGCGGTAAATATCATCCGCCGTTGGATGATTCATTGCTTCCATCAAATACGAAAGAATCGCATGACGCTGGGGCGTAATACGGACACCGGTTGTCTTCAATTGTTCCAATGCATGTTGTACGCCACTACCCATCAATGCCACCGCCTTTAGTAAAGAACATAATAATAACTTTAAAGTAATTGTAAGACTGGACTTTCAATGTTGTCAACGCAGTCTGTATATTATATTCATTATTATATAATAAAAATTACTTAATTCAATATTTCCTCACATTTAGGTTGCTGTTTCCTTCGACATGCAGTTTAAACTCACCCGTGCCTACTTCTCCGGAGATGTTTTTTTTATCGATGGTCAGCTCTGGTATATTCGAAATGATGTCTCCATAGCCGCTGGAGCCATCCATGGTGTAATTTCCTGACATAGGCAGGTACAGATCAATATCCCCCACAGCGCTATAGATATCCCAGTTGCCCCCGAGGTCGGAAGAGCGCACATCGATTTTGCCATTGAGAGACTCAGCATGCAGCTTCGATCTGGCCCCATTAATCTCCATGTTTCCGTTCTTGCTGGACAGGTCCACCTCATCTCTGCTTCCCATTGCCGATATATTGCCGACAGCAGTCGAAAGCTTGAGCGAACCCATTACATCCCAGGCTGCCATATCCCCGCCGCTTGTTGCCAAATCTACTGTGCCCTGAACCGTTCTGGCACGAACCGCACCATTTAGCGTCTTTCCTTTGACATTGCCAAAAATGCGGTGGAGAATCAATTCCCCATTCCCAGTCTCCAGATTAATGTTCTCTATGGCCTCCACATTCTGCAAAGTAATGCCACCATTCATCGTCCGCACCTCCAGGTTAAACCGGCGGTCTTCAGGCAACGAGATATCAAGGTCCATCCGAGGCTGACGTTTGCCGGAATCTCCATACGCCTTGCCCTTGGGGGTGATCTTGATGTTGGAACCTTCAGTTACTTCTACAAAGGACTGTTCTGAGATAGCCTCTGCGACTGCCCCTTCCAGTTGATCCACCCAAACGGTAGCTCCAATTTCGATATCCTCGACAGGTGCGCGATGAATGAGGATATCCCCGTTGATGCCATCCACTGTGATTTTGGAAGTGCTTAGTTCAACTGGAATCACGAATGGAGCTTTTTGGAACTTGCTTCCCTTGGCTTCGCCGTAATCCACAGCTGCAGCGGTCAAATTAAGACTCACCTTATTCCATAGATGCAAATAATGTTCCTGTTCTGAGACCATAAATACACAGGCTGCGAGCGCTACAGCGGATAGCAGTCCGCGCAAATCCATTCTTGAACGGGATCGCTTCCTCCCCTGTCCATGGCGCCGTGCGGAGAAGTAAATGAGCAGATACTCCATCCCCCAAAATACCGCTATGATCGGCCACCATTTCAATAAGAACAGCATATTATCGGTTCCGTTTCTCCAGTCCAGGAACAACAAAATCCCAACCGATACCAGCAATATAGAAGCGGTGTACCTGCCCACCCGCCTGCTGCGCAATTCATTGCCGTTCTGCCAGGACAGCCCTTTGGTGATCTCCCGGATGGCTAACCCTATCCCACAAAATGTTAGCAGCGCTGCAATTGTTACACCAGCAGAATGCTCAATAAAATATTGCAGCCAGGATGGTTTTTGCCGGAAAAGAAAGAGTAGTGCCCCCCCTAGCAGCAGCATCAGCCCAAACGAAATCCCCGGTTCACTGACGAGACGGTGCCGTTTTCTGTTCGTTTCCGGGAGAGGGGACAATTCAGGGTCCAGCTCTCCGGGCAACCGCAAAAGACGGTCTGCCGACTGCAGCACATCAAACACATTGTAGAAATACAGTACCGGAATCATCAAAGCCAGCAGAATCAGCAGTGGAACATTAATCTGCATGCCGATCGATGAGAAGTAGAGCAGTGCAGCAATATCCAGCAGAATAATGAAAATAAAAGAAATGCCTTTACGAAGCAGCCCGAAGTAGATATGTCCAGTGCCCGGGATTAGCGCTGCCAAAAGTCCGGCAATGAATTTGCGTTTGCGGCGGGGACGGCGCTTCAGGCGCGGAGGAATCAAAGGCGATGTCTGTTCCTGTACGTCGTCTCCTGCCTGCGCGGCAGAACCATACTCCCCTTCCTCCTTGATGGGAAGCATAGTAGAATCATTGTGCTCGGGACTCATTTTGGGACTCCTCCTGTCATCGGGACTGTGGTTCTTGTTCATCAAAGCCGGCCGTTCCGGTGAAATTCGATTAATTCTACGCCAGGAGCCACTTCTTCTACTCCGGCTGGAATAAAACCATGTTTGGTATACAGTGTAACAGCAGGAACATTAAGCTTGCCTGTAGATACGATAAATTGCTCCATGTCCTGGTATAAATCAAAAATGTATTCCAAAAGCTTACCCGCAACCCCCTGACGAAAAAAATCGGGATTCACCATCATTCGGGTCACTGTCAGCTTGCCCGGCGATTCTTCAAGAACGGCAACAGCCCCCATTAAATCCCCATGATCATCGAAACTGCCATAGAACAGTTCTTCTGAGCGGCTCAGCATGTCTCTGGTCTCCATGAGCGGCGGGATTTCATGGAACCCTATAATCTCTGCTTCCAGCCTGTAAGCCTTGTGCTGAAGGCTCCACAGCTCACTGAGTGTACCCCCGTCCTGCAGATCCAGCTTTATTATTTTGTTCATCCGCACATTCCCCTTATATGCCGCGAAAGGCCTGCCGTTGCCGACAAGCCCTAGCGCTTATGCTTCAAATGTATATTACCCTGAAAGCGGGTAAATTCAGCTGTTCAATACTTCTGCGAGCAGCGTGTTTACGAGTCCCGGATTCGCTTTTCCTTTGCTTTCTTTCATAACCTGTCCCACAAGGAAACCAATCGCCTTTTGTTTGCCCGCCTTATAATCCTCAACGGATTGGGGATTGGCAGCTACAACCGCTTCAACGATCTGCTTGATCGCTCCCTCATCGCTGATTTGAACGAGACCCTTCTCTTCAACGATTGCCGCCGGAAGCTTGCCGCTCTCTAGCATTTCTTTGAAGACGGTCTTAGCAATTTTGCTGCTGATGGTTCCACCTGAGATCAGACCGATCATTTCACCCAGTCCTTGCGGTGTAATTTTCACTTGGGACAATTCCAAACCGCCACCGTTCAAGTAGGCCAGTAAATCACCCATCATCCAGTTGGCAACCGCTTTGGCATCCTTAGTAAAGGCAAGACTGCCTTCGAAGAAATCAGCCAGCGGCTTGGAGGAAGTCAGGACACCCGCATCGTAGGCTGTAAGGCCATATTGATCGGTGTAACGGCTCTGCCGTGCATCCGGCAGTTCCGGAATGGTGGCCCGGATCGACTCTTTCCAGGCATCATCAATATGCAGCACAATCAGGTCAGGGTCCGGGAAGTAGCGGTAATCATGAGCCTCTTCCTTGCCACGCATGGACAAAGTCTTGCCCTGAGCTTCGTCCCAGCGGCGGGTCTCCTGAATCACAATACCACCGTCGTCCAGAATCTCTCCCTGACGGAATTGTTCATACTCCAGACCCCGGAGAACACCGCGGAAGGAGTTCATATTCTTAAGCTCTGCGCGGATGCCAAATTCCGCCTGGCCTTCCGGCCGCAGGCTGATGTTAGCATCACAGCGCATCGAGCCCTCTTCCATCTTCACATCGGATACGTCGCAATACTGCATAATCGCGCGTATTTTCTCGAGATAGGCGCGAGCCTCCTCCGGTGAGCGCAAATCCGGCTCGGAGACAATCTCGATCAGAGGTGTTCCCACACGGTTGAAGTCAACCAATGAAGCAAAACCGCCATCAACGTGGGTCAGCTTACCTGCGTCCTCTTCCAGGTGCAGACGGGTGATGCCAATCCGCTTGGTCTCTCCGTTCACCTCGATATCGATCCAGCCGTTCAGGCCTATAGGCTGGTCATACTGCGAAATTTGGTAAGCCTTGGGTGAATCGGGATAGAAGTAGTTTTTGCGGTCAAATTTGCTGACGTCACCAATCGTACAGTTCAGTGCCATCGCTGCTTTCATGGCATACTCCACCGCCTGACGGTTCAGTACCGGCAGAACGCCGGGATGTCCCAGACAGACAGGGCAGGTATGTGTATTTGGCGGAGCTCCGAATTCTGTGGAGCAGCCGCAGAAGATTTTAGACTTGGTATGAAGCTCCACGTGAACTTCCAGTCCGATGACTGTTTCGTATTTAGCCATATCTATTCTCATTCCCTTAAATGTTTTGTGAGCCTATACTCCAGTGAGTATCTTCATGCAATACCTGCTTCTGAAGTCCTGGCTTCAAAGACTGCACTTACAGCTGCGGACACTCTCTGTGGTAATCTGTATTTTGTTCAAAAGCATGCGCGACGCGCAGAACTGTACTCTCATCAAATTCTTTGCCGATAATTTGCAGGCCTACAGGCAATCCTTCAGCAAAACCGCAGGGGATGCTGACCGCAGGAATACCGGCAAGACTTACGGGAATCGTCAAAATATCATTTAGATACATCGTCAACGGATCTTCCGTCTGCGAGCCCAGCTTGAAGGCGGTGGTTGGCGCAGTTGGTCCAATGACTACATCATACTTTTTAAAGACTTCGTCAAAGTCCTGTTTAATCAATGTACGCACCTTCTGCGCCTTCAAATAATAAGCGTCATAATAGCCTGAGCTGAGTGCATAGGTACCCAGCATAATCCGGCGCTTAACCTCTGCTCCAAAGCCTTGGCTGCGGGAGTTGTGGTACAGATCAAGCAGACCTCCCCCATCATCCACGCGCGCACCGTAACGCACGCCGTCAAAGCGGGCCAGATTGGAGGAAGCTTCAGAAGAAGCAAGAAGATAATAGGCCGCCACCGCATATTCGGTATGCGGCAGAGAGACCTCTTCCCACACTGCGCCAAGGTCTTCCAGCACTTTCAGTGCGGACAGTACTTTGTCGCGGATAGAAGCATCTACACCTTCACCGATATATTCCTTCGGCACAGCGATCCGCAGTCCCGAGATATCGCCTGTGAGGGAGCTGAGATAGTCAGGAATATCAACTTTGGCCGAGGTGGAGTCCTTAGCGTCATAGCCGGCAATAGCCTGAAGCACATAAGCAGAGTCTTCCACATTTCGTGTGATCGGGCCAATCTGGTCCAGTGATGACGCAAATGCTACCAGACCATATCGTGACACTAGACCGTAAGTAGGCTTAAGGCCGACTACTCCGCAATACGAAGCGGGTTGGCGTATGGAGCCGCCGGTATCGGAGCCCAGAGCAAACAATACTTCTCCGGCAGCCACCGCTGCTGCAGATCCGCCACTGGAGCCGCCGGGTACACGCTCCAAATCCCAGGGGTTACGAACCGGGCCGAAAGAAGAGTTTTCATTGGAGCCGCCCATGGCGAACTCATCCATATTCAGCTTCCCGATCGTAACAGCATCAGCCTGACGCAGCTTGGAAACAACAGTGGCGTCATAAATCGGCTGGAAATTGGAGAGGAATTGACTGGCACATGTTGTGCGTAGCCCTTTGGTAACAATATTATCCTTAATTCCAGCTGGAAGGCCAAACAGCAGTCCGCGGGCTGCTCCAGAAGCCAGCTTGTCATCAAGCGTCCGCGCCGAAGCGCGGGCCCCCTCTTCATTTAAAGTCAAAAATGCATGCACCTTCCCATCACGCTCAGCGATGGCAGCCAGTGATTGTTCGGTCAGTTCACTAACTGAAATCTCTTTGCTGTGCAGCATGTTATGTAATTCAGGTAATCGATATTGAAACAGGCTCAACATTCTTCCTCCTTTCTCTATAGTTATTCCAGAACTGCGGGAACTTTGAAATGTCCGTCTTCAGCTTCCGGCGCATTAAGCAGCGCTTCCTCTTGAGACAGGCTCTCCTTCACCACATCGTCACGCATCACATTGCTAACTTGCAATACATGGGTTGTCGGCTTTACATTTTCTGTGTCAAGCTCATTCAGTTTCTCAGCATATTGTAAAATCGCATTCATCTGTTCAGTAAAGGTTGCCTCTTCTTCCGGGCTTAATTGCAGACGGGCCAGCTTGGCCACATGCTGCACATCTTTAATGGTAATGCTCATTAGAAATATCCCTCCTGTTTAAAGGGCTAAAGCGCCCGGATAACGTGTTAATTATATTGTAGAAGCCTCTACAATTCAATGTGCTTGTGCGCTTCCTCCTAATTCACCGCTTATGCAGCATGTTAAACTGGAGCGATCAGAAATAGCTTCGGCTTGCCAAAACAGTGAAAAGGATGATCTCCGATGCAAATAACTCTATGCTCCATTTCCTCCAGGCTGGAACAATATGACACTGAATTGCTAGTATCCCGTCAGGATTGTACCGTTATATATGGGGTGGAACTGAACACGGAACGCCTGACTTTACTGGATCCCGGAGTTCTTTATATCACCAGCTCCGAAGAGAGTCTTGGGCTGCTCTTAGACAGCGACTGCATCAATATTCTGTATGCCGCACCCTGTGCAGCCGCAGCCAATGACGCGCTGAACCGCTGTTCCGACCTGCCTGTTGCCAAGAACCTCATCCTGCTGCGGAATGCCGCCTGCGGTGCAGCCGTATATCACGAGCTTAGAGATCTGCTGTATGCCTGGCGGAGGTATAATACTAATTGTGAAAAATTACACAATATGTTATTGCAGGGCTGCGACTTGCAGAAGCTTCTCGATGAAGCCTATGGGATGCTGGAGAACCCCTTTGCCTTATGCGATATGTCCTTCACTCTTATTGCAACACCTCGCCAATTGAAGCAGGATGCACCCGTTGCGGAATTTCTTGCAACCTATGACGGCAAAGGCGGGTTCAGTTCCTGCTACGACGTGTACCGAAACAAACGACGGTTCGAAATGGTCAACCTAAACGACTACCCGCAGTTGATCATTGAACATGAGATCGATAACTACGCCTATATGATTTCCAACATTCGGATCAACGGCCAGCTGGCAGCTTTTATCTCCGTGTTCGAATACGAGCGCCCGTTCCATGAATTTGATTATGAGCTTGTCGCCGTTCTCTGCAAAATGGTCAGCCTGGAAATGCAAAAGGACAGCTTCCTGAGCAATGCCAGCGGGAAATATGACGAGTATCTGCTGTATCATCTTCTGGAGAAGGATTCTCTGCCGAACCCTATTCCGGAATTGAGCCGCCTGTCCTCGGCTACCTCTAAGGCTAGTGGCTGCTATATGCTTGTCATCTCCATCCGGGACTACGAACGGGAGAATACCATGCTGCAATTCCTCAGCAAAAAGCTGGAGGAAATTCTGCCCGGAGCCATAACACTCATCTATAAAGGCTGCATTATCGCCGCAGCAACGCGATGCAGCAGCAGACGTTTGCTGCCGGAAGATCTGCAGGATCTGCAGACACTCCTATTGGCCCACAGTCTGCAATGCGGCATCAGCCAACGCTTCAACTGTCTTTCGGAAGTCCGCCCACACTATCAGCAGGCGCGGAAGGCACTGAAGCTCGGCTCTACACTTCACAAAGGAGAAGTCCTCTATTTCTATGAGAAATATGTGCTCTTCGACCTGCTAGAGCTCTCAACCTCCGTAGAGAAGCTGCGAACACACTGCCATCCGGCGCTGGCTGTCCTGCTGGAATATGACAGCCAGTACAATACATGCTTCACCTCAACGCTGTACTGCTATTTGCAGAATGTCTGCAATCAATCCAAGACTGCACAAGCTCTTCATATCCAGCGCAGCACGCTGGTATACCGGATCAAAAAAATCCAGGAAATTGCCGACATTCAATTGGGAGACGCTGAGCTTGGGCTGCATCTGGGCATGTCTTTTAAAATGTTGGAGTTAGCAGGAGACTGGAAGAACGGGGACGGATATGCCAAAAAACCGGGACAAGGTGCGTCCCGATTCTGGCAGGGGCATGTATAGCCCCTTATTGTAATTGAGTTATTGAATACTTGCGGCGTAACCGGAAGCATTCTCGCCAGCCATCCGTCCCGAAATGTAGGCAAAGCCCAAGGTTCCACCTTCAAACATCACATAGCTGCTGGAGTACATGCCTCCCGCATCGCTTCCGGCTACCCACAGACCCGGAATCACCTTCTCATTGTCATCAACCGCCTGGATATTCTGGTTGACCTTGACTCCGCCAAGAGTCGTTAGTGTACGTGTCATGATATTAACTGCGTAGTAAGGCCCTTTATCCAGCTTGCTTAAATACTTGGGATCTTTGTAAAAATCGCTGTCTTTGCCAACTTTGGCCATTTGCGCGTATCGTTTGGCCGTAGACTCGAAGACAGTCTTGCTCATGCCCGCCTTCTCTCCAAGCTCACCAAAGGTCTCACCTTTGACCACAGCCCCGGCTGCAATTCCTTCCTCCAAAAAAGGAGTCAGGTCATAAGGTGTCTCCTGGAACTTGTTCAGCGCTACCGTATTGACCGGCTCATTAAATTCCTTGAAGGCCTGTGGATTATTCTTCCAGGTGCCGTAAATGTCAGCAATAGACACAAAGCCCTTCTGCTTGATCTGATCAACAGTCCCCTGGTCAAAAACGATCCAGGCCGCTCCACCCGGCTGTTCATACAGCGCGTTCCCTGCCGCAGCATACTCAAAGATCACCTCTTCGTTTGTAAAACGCTCACCGTTGTTATTTACCCAGAGAAACGGATAACTTCCCACTGTCCATATATCGGAAGCATGCTTCATGGCCTGTCCCTTCTCTGTACCGTTCAGGAAAAAGAACTGCCCGACATCTGTACCCAGTTCAGCCGCCCCGGCTTTCCAAGCCATGTTGATTCCATCCCCGGTAGCTGAGGCAATGGAGCCAAGTGGCGCTTTGTCACCAAGATACTGCTTCATCATCTTGGCATTGGCGGCATAACCGCCGGTAGCCAGCACAACGGACTTAGCGGAAATCACCAGCTTGGTGCCATCCGTTTGTGTAGCATTCACACCGATTACAGCACCTTTATCGTCAATAATCAGCGATTCGCCTTTTGTATCGAATAGAATCTTCCCGCCCTTTTTCTCAATCGACTTATGCAGGGCACCGATCGCTGCCGAACCGCCGTCCACGTAGCCGACGAATGCCTTAGGGTCACCCTTATGCACCGGCTGTCCACCTACACCGGGATCAATCAGCGTAAATTTAGCACCGTTCTCCATGAGCCAGTCTACCGTGCTGCCTGATTTGCTGATCACTTCACGGACCAGACGGCTGTTGGCCTTATAATTGCTCGTCTCCATATATTGGTCATACAGCCACTGCGAACAATCCGGCAGATTTTCCGCTTGCTGCAGCTTACTGCCCGTAGTGAACATTCCCCCAGCCATTGTGCCTGCACCAGCCGGTACCGAAGTCTTCTCCAACAGCAGCACACTACTACCTGCTTCTGCTGCGGCTAACGCCGCGGCAGTTCCCGAAGCTCCAGCACCAACCACCACAACGTCGAAGGCCATGTTCTGCACCTCGCCACCCTTCTTCTCCTGCTTCACCAGCAGCACTGCCGGATCGGCACCCGCCTGCTTGACACAGTCCTGCACTGCCTCAATAATGGCTTTGCTCGCTTGCGACGCACCCGAAACAGCATCGACAGCCAAAGATTGGTTATCAACAATCCGCTGGGGAATTTTCTCATTTGCGGCATCACCAACCCCTGCCGTTTCCGAGCTCTCCGTAACCTTCACCGAGACAATAGCAGTTTCACTGAATACTGTCTCTACCGTTATCAATCCGTTATGGCCCTTAGCTGATCCGGTATAGGTTCCCGGCTTGTATGTAACTACTGCTGCGTTTCCTGTGGCCACCTGATCAGCCTTTCCTTCTGTCTTTGCGGCCGCTGCTGTACCGTCCTCCTGCTGTGCAGAAGCCGCAGGAATCACCTGTTCTCCAGCCTTTTCACCTTTACAACCGGCGATACTAACAATCATCAACATACATAACAGCACACAAAGTGCGCTCCTAAAAGCTTTCATTTGTTTATCTCCCCCTGGCAGTCTGTCGGTCCCCGCCCGCTGCTGAAAGCAGGCTTCACCCGTAGTGGTGTCCGTTCGCTGTAAGCGTAGCATAGCTGCTACAGACGGGATAAGGAGCAAACTGTTCTAAAAAAGGGAGAGAATTTGATACATATTGCTGAATATATGAACTGTTATTGTGTAACAAGTAGAAACGGCCTCGCCGGTCTCTGTAAGAAGAGCGTATACTTCCGAAGAAGCGATGCTCTATATATCAAAAAATTAAACACGAAATACAAAAAAACCGGCTTTCGCCGGTTTTCCTTAAATCCAAGCGCGAAGATTCACCTGTTTGATGAAATCCGCCTGGGACAGGCTTTCCTTAGTGGTTGTCTCTGTCTCTACTGCTTCCACCTCTTCGCCATTCATCAAATGATGAAACAGCTTCTCGTTGTGCGTGGACAAAGCATAATCTATCAATGCTTCATGCGTTGCACTTTCAGCCTGAGCTGCCAGCAACTGCTCTTCCGCTTCGACATCCTCAGCTGTAACATAGAAATTTCTGTTGGCCTGCGGAACACGGATGACGTAATCAAACGCATTGTCAGGATTACGGTCATAAGCAATCAGGTAGCCATAGTCTCCGATAGGAAGACTCTGCTCGAAAGCGTCCGCGACAATGACAATCTTCTCACCTAAACGCAGCATCGCCCTACCTCCTGACCTGGAATCTTTCATAACTCTTACTTGTTCCAACAGTCTACTAAAAAAAGATAGAGCTGTCCAGCACCAGCAAGCGGGTTCAGCTGTTTTTTTGCAGATAACATTCTAGAAACCGATTAAATTCGTCAAATTTCGCATGCTATTATCAATCCGGTAGTTTATTCCTGCGAATCAGGAGGGATGCGGCGGCAAGGCATACTACGATCAGAACACCTGCAGAACACGCAGGCCCCCAGGTACCGCCTCTTCCTTCTGTAATGATTGCAGCAGACTGGGCAGTTAGCGCTGCGGGTGTCCAACCTAGCTGCGACGGCAGCAGGCTATGGGCCAGCGACATCGCCGCTGCAACCCCCAAGCCCAGAAACGCAGCCGCTGGTCCGCGCAGCCACGCGCTGAACATCAGCGTCAGCGAAACAGCGCACAGCAGCCACAGCCCGTATAACCCGGCTCCTGCACATAACCTGCCCCAGGAAAGAGGACCCATCAACTGCTCTGTATAATAGGCCGCTCCTGCTACGCCCAGTCCAAGAGCAACAATAAGAGTAGTCAGTTGGGCAGCCCACTTGGCCGAGACGATAGCTGCGGGGGCCACCGGCTTGACCATCAGCATCTCTATAGTCCCTCCGCTCCGTTCACCTGCCAGACTGTTCATTACGCCCAGCACCAGTATCAGCATACCGATGGTACCATATTGTCCAAGTGTCTGTGCCATTACCATAGCCGCTCCCGGCATCTCGTAGCCCTCCAGCATTCCAGGCGGCACATTCCCGGATGCTTTGAGGATCTCAGGCATGTAATAGGTTGTGAGCGGCTGCATAATACCAAGAATCATAAATACTACCGGGACCCAAATCAGTTTATAGCTGCGCAGGGCCTCCAACATTTCTTTATGGTATAGCGTCCATACCTTCCTCATGCCCCCACCACCTTCATGAACAAGTCCTCAAGGGTGGAAGAGCCTGCTTCGAATTGAAGCAATGAAATGTCCAGGCTTGCGGCTTCCTGAAGAATAGTCCGGCGTGCCAGTTCCATATCACTGACATTCAGGGTAGCAGACCCGGAGAAGATCACGGACTGCTCAACAAAGGATCTGTGTGCAAGATCTTGCAGCCACCCCAGTGCCTTCTCATCCATTCCCGTACTCAAGCGAATCACAGGCAGGCTGTATTGTGAGCGCAGCCGGGATAGCGTTCCCTGCTCTGCTATTAAACCATGATTCATCAGGATAATATCGTCACATATTTCTTCGGCGTCATGCAGGACGTGGGTAGAAAAAATAATGGTGGTCTCCTCCCGGATCCCCCGCAGCAGCTCCATAACTTCCCGGCGTCCAATAGGATCAAGGGCAGAAACCGGTTCATCCAAAAGCAGCAGCCGGGGACGGTGAACCAACGCCTGGGCAAGACCAAGCCGCTGCTTCATCCCACCGGAATATCCCGCGATCTTGCGGCGGGATACGTCCTTCAAACCTACGTGTTCCAGCGCATCCGCCGCAAGTCTCCCGGCTTCGCTAGAAGAGATACCGCAAAGTTTCGCAGCAAATACAACATACTCCTGCCCGCTCATCCAGCTGTAAAATGCCGGAGATTGCGGCAAATAACCCAGCAGACTGCGGTAATCCACACCGCTGCCGCCATCAAAAGAAATCAACCCTGAGCTTGGCTGCAACAGACCGGCCAGCATACGCAGGGTGGTGGTCTTTCCTGCACCGTTGGGGCCTAGTAAAGCTACACATTTCCCTGCTTCAATATCAAAAGAGATTCCGTCCACTGAGGTATGCTCTCCATAGACTTTGCGTAAATTTGCAACTTGTAGCAGCGGCATCAGCTTTCTTTCCTTCCTATCGTAAAATAGGCCACGCTGCCCAGGAGATTGCCAAAAATCAATATTATAACCCACAGCCACTTAGGTCCCCGTGTCCGTTCTGCCTTAGCCAAAGAAATTAAGCCGATTATGGCCAACACTGCCTGCAGTACAAGCAGCGGCCAAATTAAACCCCATTTGATTTCATCCATGAGTACACCCACCCCTTAAATTCTTCTCCGGAACCACAGTCCGGCTGATCAAGGCTTCCTATTTGCTTTTCTCCAGTCAAAATAGACCACAAACAACAGATAGCAAATGAGCGGTGTAGGAATTCCGGTTAACCCCCATAAGCCCCAGAACCAGGCCACTTTGCCTCGGCCACGCTTCTGTGCATTCCTAAAGAGCAAGGTACCCTGGAGCAGCAGTGCCACAGCCAGACAACCCCACAACCAATAAGGCACTTCCTGCAGTTCATTCACTCTTCTGTGTCCTCCCGCCGAATCCTGAACCGCATAACCGCCAAGCCCCCAAGCGCGGCAACCGGAAATGCCGCCTGAAGGATCCAGTACGTTACTGGTGCAAACCCCAAGCTAAACAGGACAACACTCACCAAGAACAGCCCCACTAGCAAAAATCTCTGAAACTCTCTGCGGCTCTGGCGTTGCCTGCGGAGAGCTTCATCAGCGATTAGCTGCTCCAGTCCGGGCAAGGATGGTGGCGATATATCATCGTACTGTGCGTCAAGCCGAGCAAGGTCTGACGATAGCATCCGAAGTAATTCTTCATTATTCTCCTTCTTCATCCTCACTAAGCTCCTTCCGCAGTTGATTTAGCCCTGATGCTACCCGAGATTTGGCAGTGCCGGAAGGGATCTGCAAAATCTCAGCAATCTCTTCATACCCATAACCGTAATAATGCTTGAGCAGTACTGCCATGCGCTGAGCGGAGGTCAGGTGTGAGAGTGCATCAAGGACCTCACTCCACTCCATATTCCGGCTCTCAAAACGCCAGCGGATGGACCTTACTCCCTCTTCCTGCCGTTTCCATTGCATCTCCAGCTTCCAGCGGCGCTTCCTGTCGATATACAGACGGGTAGCAATGGTAATCAGCCATGAGGAAAAAGAAGAAGCTCCGTTATAGGCAGCAATCTTCTCCATGCATCGGACCATGGTATCCTGGGCAAGCTCTTCCGCAAGTGAGGGGTCCATGGTTGCCTTGATCAGATATTTGTAGAGAAAGGCATAATGATCCCGCAGTAGCACAGCCAGCGCGGAAGCATCGCCTTGCTGCGCTCTGATGATCCTATCGTGCGTCCCGTCGCTCATCTGCTCCTCCATCTGTAACGTTCATTCCTATGTAATACGAATATGTAAAGTGAATCGTTCATTCGCCATCTGAATTATTTTGCAACTCCCACAATCTACGCCGCCAGGGCTGAACCGCACCCTTACCGTGCGGGAAGCTCCAGAAGAGACATTCCCGCTTCTCCTGCTCTTCCGTAATAGATACTGGTACCGGATATTCTTCCCCGGTGTGTACTTTCTGTTCAATTTTTTTCATGATCCCGTCCCCTAGCACCCTTTCCCCTTAAAAATAGACAAAAAAAGAACGCAAACCGGGATTATTCCACAGTCTGCGTGCTTCGCGAGGTTAAATGTTACATTTAATTAACATTATTGTAGCAACTTTGTAGTCTCTTGTCCATCAGTATTTTCCCGCTTATTGTCGATTGAGCGCGAGGCAGAACACTACATGGGGACATAAGGATTACGGAGCCGCTCAAAACCGATCGTTGTCCGTGGCCCATGGCCGGGAAATACTCTGACTTCCTCATCCAGCCGGTATAATTTCCCCCGGATGGAATCAATAAGATCACGTTCCCGGCCTCCAGGCAAATCGGTACGTCCTACTCCCAGCTTAAAGAGTACGTCTCCGGAAAAAAGATCATTTCCGCAGAGGAAGCTGACGCTGCCCGGAGAATGACCAGGCGTATGCATGACACGGAAGGTAAGCCCCAGAAGCGTAAGTACCTGCCCCTCTGCCAGATCATACTCGGCAGGTTCTGTGCTAATGGGTGGTGTGACATCCGGCCACATGAGGGAGCCGTTTAGCTTGGGACTGCCCAGCCACTCACTCTCCATAGGATGCAGGTACACGGGACATTTCTTGGCTTTGCGGATCTCATCAAGCCCGGCGATATGATCAAAGTGGGCATGGGTGAGCAGAACAGCCTCAATCTCCATTCCTTCAGCAGCCCGCAGAAGGGCTGCCGGATTTGCACCGGGGTCAATAATAATGCCACGTCCGGGGTCCGCTCCGGTAAGCAAATAAGCATTCGTCTGAAGTGATCCCAAATTATATGAACGAATATTAAGCATCGCTTCTTAGAATCCGGAGATCAGGCTGCGCAGTTCCTTGGCGATTACTGCGTGCGATTCCGTTCCTTCCCCGTAGGCTTGGCCCATCGCCTTGCGAACTTCGGCAATTTTGCTCTCGTAGTCAGGAGCCTCGCGGTCAGGATTCTCTTGTTTGAACGCTCTCATCAGCGACTGCACATGCTCTGGACGGGGTCCCCAATGACCCAGCACGTAACCGCCTGTATCGGCAAATATCACGATTGGCACGGATCTGCCGCCCATGGTTAGATAATCATCCATAACGTCCTGATTTTCTTCCACAATCAGCACTTCGGTTCGGATGCCTGCTGTTTCCAGAATACGGAACACGACCGGCACATTGCGTACAACATCTCCACACCAATCCGCAGCGAGTATCAGTACCCGAAGGTCATCCCTGTGGTTCAAACTTTCAAAGTACTCCCGGTCGTCTGCATCTTCCCAGGCGAATTTTTCATACCATGATTCGAATACCTGCTGGTTCTTCGTCATGCCTTCCACGAACTGGCGCGGAGTAAGGCCTTGACCGAATTTAGGGGCTACATTCTGCTTCATACTGCACTACCTTTCTTCTTGGATTTGTACCATTTGAACAGGAAGTATATAACAATGACAGCAAGGGCCGCAAGAATAAGCTCGTTCGTATATTTGGCAGCTACTTCATCAATTGTTTCCCATCTGTCGCCAAGTGTATAACCCAAATAGACAAACAGCGCACTCCATGGAATTACGGCAAGCGTGGTCAACAAGGTGAACTTGGCCAGCGGCATGCGCGAGATCCCGGCTGGAACGGATATGGCATGGCGCACAACCGGAATGAACCTGGCCGTGAAGATAACACCGGTGCCATACTTATTGAACCATTCCTCGGAATGATCAATATGCTTTTTCTTAATAAAAATGTACTTCCCGTATTTCTCCAGAACGGGTCTGCCGCCATAACGGCCAATCCAGTATACAAATATCTGGGCCACCACTCCGCCTACCGTACCGAAGAGCACCGCGCCGAAATAATTAATCTCTCCTTGCGAGACCAGATAACCGCCATAGGCCAGTACAATTTCACTTGGGATAACCTCAATCATAAGTCCGATCATAATCCCGAAATACCCAAGACTCTGAATCCATTCAAATAACTGCGAGATCAGATCAGAAATAACATGCAAATGCAGCTCCTCCTCCCGTTTTTTTCGCGGAATTCGCTTTACGTTTTATAGATTTTTAGCGATTCCACTCTATGTACCCAGCTTCTCCTAGCCTATTCTAGCATATGCGGGCTTACGACTTCTACTTAAGGGAAACTGAAAACCTTTCTGGCAAGTGAAAACGGCTTCGCCGTCCTTTTTAGGGACGGAATCCGTTTCAGCGAGAAATAGAAGGATGATTTATAGCGTGAAACATATAAATCCTTATATTTCAAGAAGAAATCAATGTTGCAGCTCCGATATGAAAATGCCCATTGACATTTCAATCCTAAAAGAAATATTATACATTTAGATAATTATTTAAATATCGAAAGGACAGGTGAATGATGAACGAATCCTTCAAAGCGCTGGCTGACCCGACCCGGAGACAGATTCTACGGCTGCTTAGGGAAAAGGATCGTACTGCCGGGGAGATCGCCGATTATTTTAACATGTCAAAGCCCAGTATCTCACATCATCTTAATGCCCTGAAACATGCGGGACTGGTACAGGACGAACGTCAGGGGCAATTCATTCTGTATTCGCTCGATACAACTGTGCTGGAAGAGGTGCTCGGCTGGTTCCTTGAGTTTACGGGTACGGGAAAAGAGAGTGAAACGCCAAGCAGTACAGAACCCAAACCAAAGCAGAGTAAAGAGAAAAACAAGGAGGTTGATTGATGATGAAGGATTTCAAATGGAAATGGCAGGACACAATGATTGTGATTCTGGGTGTTCTCTCACTGGGTTATGCACTGGTCAATTACAGCAGGCTGCCCGACCAGCTCCCTGCCCATTTCAGCATCAGCGGGGAGGTTAACTCGTACTGGAGCAAAGGTTCCATTATCGCTTTGATGGGCTTTATGGGCGTGGTTTTTCCGCTCGCGATGCAGTTCTTCCGCAATATCGATCCAAAGAGAGAGAACTACAGTAAATTTCAAAATGCCTACAAAATGATCCGTCTGGTGATCGCAGCTGTATTCGATGCCATGCTTGTCCTGAACGTCTCTTATGGTCTGGATCAAAGCATTCCTGCCGGAAAAATTGCTATGGTCGTTCTGGGCTTGCTGTTTGTTGTGGTCGGCTACTTTATGCCCCAGATCCGGGACAACTATTTCACAGGTGTCCGCACAGCCTGGACGCTGGCCAGCCCGGAGGTATGGCGGAAGACACACCGTTTCTCAGGCAGGATGTGGATGATCGGCGGCCTGTTGATCGTGCTGGGAGCATTTTTACCCAAGAGCTTGTCTATCAGTATGATTATTGCAGCACTGGTGATTGTCACTTTACTGCCTATTGGGTATTCGTGGCTGATCTCTCCCCGCAGTAGAGCTTAAGAACAGGAGATACAACTTCTTAGAATAAAGCAACCCACGCTGTGCTGCCGTCCCTGATAAGGAAGCAATTGGGTAACAGCATGATTTCACAAGATTAAGACTTTGGTTCAGGCAACGCGTCTGCCCGCTTACAAACGGATTGCCATCTCCAAATGCCAGGCTTCAGAACGTACTCCCTTCAGCCGAAGGCCTAAGCCTTCGGCTTCTTGCACATTGCCAAAACGGCGGTCATTGTGTTGAATTCCCTTCCCACTCTCCCGTTCCCCCAACAGACGGTACTGCCGCAGCAGCTCCAAACCGGCTTCCGCACTCTGGCGCGCGCTTGTCCAGTCCCCCTCCCGGAGTCTGCGTACACTCATGTCCAGCATTCCTTCTGCCGCTTCTATGCGTTTGGCCGCATTAAAAACATCAAGTTGCTGGCCTCTTCGCACCCAGTACATTGCCGTTCCCGGATGTTCCCCTTCCAAAGCCCGTTTTGCCAGCTCCCACTTCAAAGCAGCATTCTCTGGGGAGTACTTCAGACTCTTCAAAATCAGGTCACGACCCTGGTTCCCTGGAAGCATGCGGGATAAAGCGGCAGCTGTCATGGGATCACGAGGATTCCACTGCAGGGATTGCCGCAGTAGAACAATTCTCTCTCTATTCTGCGAGGTGCCAGCCGCCTGCTTATATAGTGTTTCCCCTTTCATCGCTTGGAAGGAAAGGATGAAAAGTGCCAGCGCCACACTGAAAAGCAGTGCGGCCGCCGCAGCAGGCCTTCCCGGTCCGCCAGGAACGGGTGGCGGTTCAGCGGATGCGGGGAGCTGTGGCGGTTCGCCTGCGACAACGCTGTGAAGCTTCTCGGCCCGGGCAAGCGCTGGCAGCAGGAACAGCAGCAGCCACATGAGGCCGTAGCTCCAGTCAAAATCGACGGCGCTGTGCAGGGCAAGCGCCAGCAGGGACGGCAGCAGCCTGGGCGCTGCTGCTGCCACCAGCCATCCTGCTGCGATCAGCAGCAGCAGGAGAATGGCAAGGCCGACGCCTCCCAGGTTCAGCAGGAGGTCGAGGTAACCATTGTGCACCTGGCTGCCCACATAGGGGCGGGACTGGGCGGCGAGATACGAGCTCCGCCAAGTCCCGCCCCCGCGTCCCAGCCAGGGCGCCTCTGCCGCGAGCTTCCAGGCATCGCGGTAGAGCAGCCCGCGAGCGGCGACCGTCGATGACGGTCCGGTTATCCGCTCGCGTACCTGCAAGAGGACGGCGCTGCCCGCCGCCGTCCACATCACCGCCGCCAGAGCCACCCTGGCGGCGCTGCCCCCGCCTGCCGCGACTCGCCGGCGGCAGCACAGCCACGCGCCGCCAAGCAGCGCGGCGCCCCACAGCCCGGCCAGCAGCAGCAGGCCGGGTCCAGGCTCTACCGCCAGCCCGGCACGGGCCAGCTGGCGGTAGAACAGCGCCGCAGCAGCCATAGGCGCGGCGCCGGCAAGCAGAAGCGGCGCGCAGAGCTGCCGCTTCCAGAGCAGGACCGCGGCGCCGGCGAAGGCCGCGGACAACCACGCGCCGCGCGACTCGCTGAGGAGCAGCGCGGCGGCATAAGGGAACAGCGGCAGCATGCCATACACTCCAGTAGCTACGGACTGTTTGATCGCTGATGGCCTGGGCTTAGCCGATTCCATCAGAGAAGCAGCAGCAAACAGGCGCTCCAGCAGGAAAACAGCCATCACTGCTCCAAACGTATTCGGATACTCGAGCAGACCTGCCAGTCTGGCGCCTGTGGCGCTGACTTCAGGCGCTGAAGTATATGCTACCGCATAGGGGAGCTTGAACCCGGCACATACTGCAAGCAATGCGCTTAAACTGATGGCCATTCCCATCGCATGCCACATCGCCCCCAGAAGCCGGGCACCCTGCCGGTATCCCGCACAGAAATAGGCCAGTACGGCAAAAGAAGCATACAATCCCCAGCGGAGCAGCTCATCCAGTGTCCCCTGCGCAGATATAGGCCCCCGCAGCCCTGTCCATGCATAAAGAACAAGGATGGCCAGCGGACAGCCCAGCAGGGTCAAAGCGGCCTTTTTCACCACTGGGCCCCCGGATTCTTGACCTCTTCCGTCAGTCCTCTTGTGCAATTCAAATACAGCCAGCACCGGGGCGACAAGAAGCCCGCACAGTGCAAACCACACCGTGAGAAACGGATATATCTCCCAGGTAAAAAACAGCCCCCTCAACAGACAGGCTGCCACCCCCGCAGTAAATACCGTACCTGCACAAACATACACTATATTCAGCTCCGGGCTGTTCAGCCGCTTATTCCACCGCATTCGAATTTCTCCTGTATGAATCAAGTTACCTTTAGTATTTCCAGATTTAGTCTGAAACAAAAGATAACGTAGCTGAATATCCGGATCATCTATAGCGGAGCCATGTTAATCCATAAATTTAAAACAGGACGGTTGTTCCCTCCGGGAACCATCCGTCCTGTCATGGTATTAACTATTCATCCTATTAAAGGGTTTAACCCTCCAGGCTGCTTTTTATCGGCAGCAGATCAGTGCAGGCGCGTTCAAGATACGGTTCCGCACCAAGAAAGTCACGGAATGCACTGTATTCGCGCCATTTGGCGGCATTGTCTCCGCTTGCGCTTTTGACAGCACGGATCAGGATGTTCTTCGGCGTATGTTCCATATCGATGAACTCCAGCAGTTGTGTCCGGTAGCCCATGAGGTCCAGGAGCTTCGCCCGGATCGCGTCGGTAGCGAGGGCGGAGAACCGCTCTTTCAGAATTCCGTGCGACAGCAGCGGATTCAGTACCTCACTTTCGATCTGGGCAAACAGCTCGTGCTGGCAGCAGGGAACTGACAGGATCACCGATGCGCCCCAGCGGACGGCTTTTTCCAGTGCAGCATCAGTAGCCGTATCGCAGGCATGAAGTGTTACGACCATATCGACCTGATCCAGCTCGTTATAGTCCGCAATATCACCAACCAGGAAGCGTAGCTTGTCGTAGCCGAGCCTTGACGCAAGCGCGCTGCAATGCTCAATGACATCGGCTTTGAGATCGAGTCCGACAATGTTCAGCTCCCGCTGCTCGCGGATGGCCAGATAATGATACAAGGCAAAGGTCAAATAGGATTTGCCGCAGCCAAAATCAACAATGGTCAATGGACGGCCAGCCGGCAGATCGTTAAGCACATCCTCCACCATCTCCAGGAACCTGTTGATCTGGCGGAACTTGTCGTATTTCTTAGCCAGCACCTTTCCTTCGCTGTTCATAATGCCCAGCTCCACCAGAAACGGCACAGGTTCTCCTTCATCCAGCACATACCGCTTGCGGCGGTTATGGGCCAAGTCCGGAGCCTCCTGCTTGCTCGGCGATTTGGTCAGAATCGAAACCTTGTACTTTTTACTGATCAACACTTGATAATCTGCCTCAATGGTACAGAGCAGTCCTTGGCGGAACGTCTCTCTCAGCAATGACATCAATTCCTCCGCAGCAGCCTCAGCCGGAATATTGCGGTGTTCAACCTTGGGACCGGTATAATAGGCAAACTGATAATTCAGCTTGCCCTTTAATTCCACAGGTTTCACCTGAACCTTGGTGTAGGGGGTCTCGCCTTTGCTGCGCAGCTGGCTAAGAGTTGCCGTAATCAGAGTACGGCCGCTTATGACTTGTTCAATCAATGCATTCAAAGATTCCACAGGGTACATCTCACTTTCGTCACGCAAAAATAAATTATAGCGTTATACATTTAGGTCATAGTTATTCATAACATGGGAGACAATTGTTCTCCTGAATTTTCTTAATGTAGTATAGCATTTTTTTAGTGGAACTGTAGCCGTCTCTCCCATTCATCCCTGCCTTCTCTAACCTCTTGTGCCGGAAGACCGCCGAGTTCCAGTTCCTCCGGGCTTTTCAGCAACAGACGGTCATACAGTTCTTTGCCTTCCCGGGCAACATTCTCCCCTTGCTCCCAGAGTCTGTAGAGGCTGTCCTCTGCTTTGGCATACCGCCCGATGGATTCCAAGTAGGTGAGCAGCAGCCGTTCTGTTTTTGCCGGAAGCCTATACGCCTGCGTTTCTATTAACAGCTCATCAATGTCAGCCGGCATCTGCAGCAATTCACGTTCTGCACCATGAAGATCGGCGTACAAAAAAAGATGCAGTGCCCTCATCGCTCTGAACAAAGCCGCATCTTGGTTTCCAGCCGCAGCATAGATTTCTCCTTCTTCTTTAAGCAGCCGCGCCACACCCTGAAGCTTATCGGATTCCACAACGCCTCCAAGCAGATACATATCGATAATATCCTCTACGGACAGTGAATTCAGCAGCCGGGAATTCAGGCGGAAATGCCGGATCAGCAGCTCATCGACCTCCCACAAAGCTTCGGTTGTCTTTTTCTCCTGCTTAAGTGTCATTACCTTGGCAACCATCGCCGTCATATCCTCAATCATCCGCACGATGTAGTCTCTTCGGAACATATGGCACACTCCTTCCATAGCTGCAGCGCATGGACTGCTATGCTTCTCTTAACGGCCACCCCTTACGGCTGGGCTGCCCTTTGAATTCATCTTAAACCATTACACATCTATGCGCTACTTAACTAGCCTATGGCCGAAGAGATCAGGAATAGTGTTCCAATAACAGAGGCATCACCCGCGTAGTCTGGCGGGTGATGCCCCTGTAGGTTTTCTGTATGCTTAGCAAAAGGTCTTGCGGTTTGTTCCAATTTCTAGTTATGTGCGCACAGCCGCATGCACGTAATCCTTAATGATTTCCGACAAGCGTCCAGGAGCTTCATACATGCTCATATGTCCTACTCCTGGAATGGTCGCCTGGGTTACATTCGGTTTGTCCGAGGTAAACGTCCGTTCAGGGGGTACCTTACTGTCCTCTGCACCGGCTACCAGCAGCACCGGCAGCATTGTAGCTGAGATGACGTCGCGGCGGTCAGGACGCTCACGCATCGCCATCGCTGCACCCACCGCCCCTTGCGGAGGCGTTCTGTAACCGATCTCCTTCGTGCGCTCAAGCAGTTGCGGAGCGGCCCCTGGTGCAAAAAGACCTGGTACCAGACCATCCACAAACGCAAAGATTCCTTCATTCTGAATCGTGCTTACACTTTTCAGACGGTTCTCTTTGGCTTCTTCACTGTCCGGGTAGCCACTAGAGTGTATCAGCCCGAACCCTTTTAGACGGGATGCGTGACGCTGTGCAAAGGATAGAGTGATATATCCGCCAAGTGAATGCCCCAGCAGGTAACACTCCGGGATCTCAAGCGCATTAAGCAGTGATAGTACATCATCAGCCATCTGATCCACAGTATACGCCCCGAGCGGGGCATCCGAGGCCCCATGGCCCCGCAGGTCCGGAGCAATCACCCGATAATTACTGCTCAGAAACGGGATTACCTGCTCCCAATAAGCGGAGCTTCCACAGAAACCGTGCAGCAGCACAATAACGTCACCTTTGCCCTGATCACTGTAACAAATATTGCTTCCCTCACAACGAATGTTTTCCATGTCAGCTTCCCTCTTTCTATGTAATAGCCAAACGCGGCTCGCGGACAGCTAAACGATCCGAGGCTTGAGACGGTTTGCTTGTCTTAATTATTAAGCCATTTCTTCACTCTTGAAACGCTTTCCGGTCATCCATTCCGAATCCGGCCGCTGCAGCCAGGGCAATTTGCCCGGCCATTCCCATCACTCTGTTCAGCGGAGTACTCTGCAGTGTCCGGTAAGGACGTGGTCCGTTCACGTCTACAATGGCAGCCAAGCTGTAATGTCCCACAGCCGGAAGCATCAGTCCCACCGATTGTGCCGGACGCAGCGGCTCAGCAGCCGTCAGGAAATAGCCAAGCGATGCCGGAGGACCGAGACATGCGTCAATAGCAATAATAATCTGCCCTGCAGGAATCTCTGCTATCCGTACCTCCAGATTATCCGCGTCACAAGGTGACGGCAGCGTGCCGCTTACATGCGGAAATCCATGCTCCAAAAGTCGGCTTCCGGTCAGCGGTCCAAGCGCATCCCCAGTGGACCTGTCCGTACCTATGCACAAAAATGTGATCTGTTCCAGCGGATGCCGGAACGCGATCTCCCGGAAGAAGGAAGTCAGCCCGGAAGCATCCATTTTTTTGCGTTTTCTGCTCTCCTGCTCCCTGATTGCCAATCTCCCCGCCCCTTTCTACGATTCATTCCAAATATATTTCTATTAATTTAACATGATATCCATGGAATGGACAAAAAAATGGTGTTTGCACCCCCAAACATGATAGAATATTTGAATTAATATGCAGAGAGGACTGTTAACCCCAATGGATCTATCCCAGCCTACCCAGGAAAATGTTGAATATATGATTGAGGGCATTAAAAGCAAGCTGAAAATGGCAAGTGCTGCAGCCATGCAGGCTTCAGCCTTCTCGGTAAAGAATTATGAGGACATTCTTGATATTTACGAAGTGGCTATGGGCAGTGACAGACTAAGCATTTCCCAAGTCGAAGCGCTGGTTTCCGAACTCGGACGCCTACGGGCGAAATAAAAAATGTGATACAAGTACGAACAAGAGTCCCATGCCTTACGGCCATCAGCAGATGGACACCTAAGGCATGGGACTCTCTTTGACTTGCTGAAAGTTGAATCTAAGGAAGGTCAATCAGCAGGAACTCCGCGCTCATGTCACTGCCCGTTCCTTTCAAATTCAGATCGCAGCTTTTGCGGATGCGGGCCGCATCGCCCGGCTGAAGGTGGAACGTTCCGTCCGGGCACGAGATCTCCAAATTGCCGGAAATAAGGTAGATATGCGTCCGCCTCTCTTCACGTTGAAGGAACTTCAGCTCCCGGTTCGTTTCCAGAGAAGACAGATAGATCGTTATATTCTCATGGATCTCAAGCGCACCTTCTTCCCCCTTTCCTGAAACTACAGGCAGAAGGGTATTGGTCTTATGCTCAACTGGATAGAACTTCGCGTCCCATTTGGGCTGCCGGCCCGGCTGATCCGGGAGCAGCCAAATTTGCAGAAAACGCGTATTGTCAGTGTCCGACGGATTGGTCTCGGAATGATTAATGCCCGTACCTGCGCTCATGATCTGAATGCTGCCGCCCTGAAGCTCGGCATGATTGCCCTGATCATCCTGATGTTTCAACACTCCAGAAACTACATAAGTGATAATCTCCAGATCATGATGCGGATGCTCATGCATTCCCTGCCCCGGTCTAAGCTCATTATCGTTATGGGCCAGCAGTGCCCCAAAGTGCGCATTGCTTGGATCATCGTAATCGGCAAAAGAAAAGCTGAATTCACTGTGTATCCATTCTTTATTCGAAGTATGGCGCTCTGCTGAAGTAATGACTTTGATCATAATTGCGTGCACCTCCAATGATGTATGAATCTTATCCTCAAATACAAGGGCGCTGTAATTATGTATTCCTTACCCTCTTCCTTTCTTTGTCAATCAAGGAAGCCAGAATGGTTTGTTTTGATTTTAAAGTTTCGGCAGTTTGTAAAGTCGCAAAATCCCCCGTTTTTATCACAATAGGTCTCTTAACATCACAAATGCTGAAGCATGCTCCGGGAATCTTTGCCGTCCTTCTTTGCTGTTTCAGCCCATACGCCCAAGTTTATATACGAAGTAAGAACGTTCAGGCCACCCTGAAATCCGGTTACCGGCGGCGAGGGAAACCATCTACACTATATGCTCTACTCCCTGCCGCCAGGAACTGGAATACAATAATCGAATGAGGAGTGATTGGTTATGAATAAAGCAGAGACAGAATATCCGGTAGAGAGCGGAAACACATTTTTCAAAGGTATTTTCATCGGAGGTTTGATTGGAGCTGCCGCAGCATTGCTGTTCGCTCCTAAGCCAGGCCGTGAAATGCGCAGTGACTTGTCTGAGAAATTCTCGACCGCTACGGACAAAACCAAAGAGGTTGCAGGTGTAGTAACGGATAAAACCAAAACGATTGCTGCTACTGCCCTAGAAAAGACTACTGACCTTGCCAGCACGGTATCCGCCAAAGCTTCTGATATTTTCACTACAGTCAGTGACAGTAAACAACAAATTGCCGCTACGTTATCCGAAACAGGTAAAAAAATCGGCGAAACCGTAGGAAGCGCATCCGCAGATATCATTTCTGATGTCAAAGACGCTTCAAAGGACGTTGCCGAGGAAGCCTCCGCTTCTTCCAAGGATATATCGGATACGGCACAGGAAGCCAAGGAAGAAGTTAAGGCTTCTTATAAATCTTCTTACTAAAAGCGGTGATCCGCGGCTTGATCTAAATCCGGAAACAGCCAGCTCACTTGCAGCTGGCTGTTGTTATGTAACATTTGTTTAATTATCAAAGTCCGGTTACGGGCTATAGAAAGCAGGTAACCTTATGGGAGATGCGGGGAACAACACGAAAACCTACGATGTAGAGGAGCATCCCTTCGAGCTTAGGCATGAAGTGAAACGGCTAAACGCCAGGCTTGACAAAATTGCCGATTCGCTGGAAAAATCGGAATTTAAGGATATCCTTGAAAACTATACGGACCCTAAAAAACGGATTATCACCAATCTCATGGCCGGCATATCCCGTGGTCTGGGACTCTCCCTTGGCACCTTTGTGATTCTGGGCTTACTGGGCTATATTCTCAGTCTGTTCCTGAATGTGCCGGTAATCGGAGAATACCTCGGAGAGATCAAGAAGTACATTGATGCCAACAGCTGATCCATTTAAATAATGATATATATAAAATGGACATGCCCTCCCCGCACGGGAATCAGGCATGTCCATTTTGTTATAACCCAAATTTATATTAATAGGATGAATTCGCCATAATCTGCTTCAGCTTTTCTGTAGCCCGCTTTTGAATCCGTGATACGCTCATTTGCGACACTCCAAGCTTCTGGGCGATGGCACGTTGGGATTGCCCGTCCTGGAAAGCCAGCAGCAACACCTGCTGTTCCTGTTCCTTAAGCTGCCCGAGGGCCTGCTGCAAATCCATGCGTTTCTCTACGGTCTCATAATCATTGGCTTCAGAGCTGATAATCTCACCAAGTGTAGCCCCTGTCTCCTCTTGGGATAGAGGCGAATCCAGGGATACGTAATGGTAGCATTCTCGACCGGCTAGTACTTCCACAGTTTCTTCTACGGTAAGATCAAGATAATGAGCAATTTCCTCTACGGCAGGTGAACGTTCCAATCTGATGGTTAGCTCATCAATCGCCTGCTGGACAAGGGCACCTTTTTCTTTGATCCTTCTAGGAACCTGTATGTACCAGGATTTATCGCGCAGGTAATTTTTCATGTGCCCGATCATGCTTTTCATGGCATACGGTTCAAAAGGAATTCCCAGACTGATGTCGTATTGTTGCAGCAGCCTAATCAGCGCCATTTGTCCTACCTGATATAAGTCTTCGTACAGATCTGGACGGTTGCGGGCAATTTTACCGGCAGCCATCTTCACCATGGGTTCATATTTACGGATCAAAACTGTTGCAATTTCATTATCTTTGGTCTGCTGGTATTCCCAGATCAGACTTACCGCTTCGTTCATGGACTCGGGGGGAGTCACTTTTTCGTTCATACTTTCTCCTCGCTGAAATTAAGCCGCTTGGTCAGGGTGACGACTGTCCCTCTCCCTGCTTCGCTCACTACGCTAACGTCATCCATGAGCGCTTGCATTAAATAAAAGCCCAGCCCGCCTACCTGAACATCATTCAGCTCTTTATCATGCAGCGTCATACGTTCCTCGGACTCTTCCAATCCGTCAAAGCTCTCCCCCTCATCTTTGACGGTGATGGACAAGGCTCGTGTTCCAACTTCAAAGATTACATCAACCATCCCGTCTTCCTGCCCGTAAGCGTAAAGAACCGAATTGTTGCATGCTTCGGATACAGCCACTTTCATATCCTCAATGTCTTCATAAGTAAAGCCCATTTTGGAGGCAATGCCATATAAATTCAGTCTGACGATATCGACATATTCTGCACTTGCGGGTAACTGAAGAACTACTTTTTGCACGTCATCACTCATCCTTAGTTCGATCCTTTCCTAGTGGGAATTCTCTTGGGGGGCAAAAAACTTGGAGATTCCTGTCATATCAAATAGCTTCTGTATTTGCGGCGGAACTTCCTCAACTGAAAACTTAACGTCCATTCCATGTCTTGCTTTGAGAATCGAGAGCAGAATACCAATGCCTGTGCTGTCGATATATCTCAATTCCTTCAGATTAATCACTAGGTCAAGCCCAGTATCCCCTACCAGTGGTTCCATCACCAGACGAAAGTCGGGAGCTACCGACAAATCGAGCTCGCCAACTAAGTAAACCGTGCATACATTGCCTTCTGTTTCGGTTCTTGCGTGGAACTTTTCGCTTTTATTTGTATTCATAGACAATCTCTCCTGATAAATGTTTTCTTTACCAATAACCCTAAAGCTATACGGTTGAAACAAAAAACGCCACATTCATACATTGGTACTTAATGGATTATGCCTTGAAAAGTGAGGTGTTCCGTTTCTCAGCCGGATTGTCACTGGAGGCATAACGTAAAATTATTTGTTTCAAGCTGCTCATTTTCAGCGGCTTGCTGATATACCCATCCATTCCAGCAGCAGAACAGCGGTTCTGGACCCCCTCCATTACATTCGCGGTCATCGCAATAATGACAGCATGGGTAGCATTATGTCCAGAGCCCTGCCTGATTCTGGAGGTGGCCGTCAATCCATCCATAACAGGCATCTGCAGGTCCATAAATATGAAATCATAATCCTCGCGGAGAGACAGCTCCACTGCCTGATGACCATCCTTGGCAACTGTGGAGTCATAGCCCAGCTTGTCCAGCATACTTACCATCAGGCGCTGATTGATCGGATGATCATCCACTACAAGGATCTTTTTCTGCCAATGTTGACCGGTTTCTACAGCAGGATGCTCCTCCTCCTGAAAGGTTCTTCCAAGTTCATCATCCGGCACTGTGGTCTTAATTGTAAAAACAAAGGTCGCCCCTTTTTCCTCCATGGATTCCACACGGATTTCACCGCCCATCATTCCAACCAGGGATTTGCAGATGGCCAGTCCCAGACCTGTGCCGCCGTATTTGCGCGTCATAGAGGAATCCAGCTGAGAAAACGGCTGGAACAGCCGGTCACATTTTTCCGGAGAAATCCCAATGCCTGTATCCTTAATGGTGAATTCTACGGTCATCTTATGATCTTCCGAAGACACCCTGGAGGCTACAAGGTAAACACCGCCTTGATTGGTAAATTTAACGGCATTCGCGACTAAATTGATTAATACCTGACGCAAACGGGCCATATCCCCGTAAATCAGCCTAGGCAGCTTTTGGTCAATAAAATAGGCCAGTTCAAGATTTTTTTTGCCAGCTTCCGCAGAAAATAAGCTAAATACCTCCTGGATAGTGGTCTGTAGCTCAAATAACTGTTCTTCCATTTCCATTTTACCTGATTCCATCTTGGTGAAATCAAGAATATCGTTAATAACGGTAATGAGCGTATCGGCACTTTTGCGGATGATCTCCGTATACTCTTTCTGGTCTGGAGCAAGCTCCGTCTCCATGAGCAGGTCAATCATGCCCACCACACCGTTCATTGGCGTGCGAATCTCATGGCTCATCATAGCCAGGAATTCCGTCTTGGCTTTGGCGGCAATCTCCGCCTCTTCCTTAGCTTTGGTCAGTTCTCCGTTAATTCTCTCCAGCTCTTGCGTCTTTTGCTGCAGCAGCATGGTCTGCATCTGATGCTTTTTGGTCGTAAGGTGCATATCGACGAAGCCTTCGATTTTGGACTTCAGAATTTGGGGGATGAAGGGCTTGACCATATAATCAATCGCACCAGCCGAATATCCCGCAAACAGATGCTCCGCCTCTTTGCTGTTGGCTGAGATGAAAATAATTGGAATATCCTTTGTCTTCTCTCTGGCTTTGATCAATTTGGCAGTTTCAATTCCATCCATACCCGGCATCTGTACGTCCAGTACAATCACTGCAAATTCATATCTTAATAAACACCGCAGTGCTTCTTCACCGGAATTCGCTTTGACAAGCTTATAATGCTGGCTTTCAAGCACTGCTTCCAGCGCCAGCAGATTCTCAGGACGGTCATCGACAAGCAGTATATGAATCGGTTCTTGAACCCCCATTGGCCCCTCCTCACCCGCTATTTGTTCTTACGGTATATTTTTTCCACTCTGTCCAGGGGCTCATAACTGTCACTGAACCTGGTAAAATGTATAGACTCTTTGGAGCCCAGTACCAGAACTCCGAAACGGCTTAAGCTTTCATGGAACAAGCCATGCACATGATCCCTGAGTTCGTCATTGAAATAGATCATGACATTCCGGCAAAATATTACATTGAACTCATTAAAAGAGGTATCTGTAGCCAGATTGTGCTCTGCAAAAATAATATTTTTGCGCAAATAAGGCTGCAGAATCACAGAATTATATTTCGCTGTATAATATTCGGAGAATGCGCGGGTCCCTCCCGCTTCCATGTAATTCTTGGTATACTGCTTCATCTTACTGATCTCGTATACCCCTTCTTTGGCCTGCTGCAGGGAGCGTGCATTCATGTCCGTGGCATAAATGCGCGCCTTGTCGTACAGCCCTTCCTCATGCAGGAGGATGGCCATGGAATACACTTCTTCTCCGGTGGAGCACCCGGCATGCCAGATCCGGATATAGGGATAGGTCCGAAGGAGCGGGATGACCTTCTGACGGAAGGTCAGGAAGAGGCCGGGGTCCCGAAACATCTCCGTTACCGGAATGGACAAGCTGTATACAAACCGTTCAAAACAGTCCCGGTTATGCAGCACTTTCTCCTGCAGGGCGGAAATGCTGGGTACATTCTCCGTATGCACATGATGCCAGATCCGCCGCCTCAGGGAAGGCAGCGCATAATTCCTGAAATCATATCCGTAAAGGCGGTGTACACCGCTGAGAAGCAGTTCAATTTCAATCTGCTCAAGCTCCTGTTTGATCCCGGTCTGGGCAGATTGCTCTTCATACCCGTGTTCCATAGCTGTCATTATTATCAAGGCTCCCTTGCACCTAACGTATCTCCGGATGGGTTGTAATTTAGTACTGTAATCCTATTACCCCAAAAGCGGGCTTACGAATACAACCACACACGCATTAGAGAAAGAAGCTGCTCAGTACTGATAGGTTTCTTCATATAATCAGAGGCGCCGGCTTCTATACACTTGGCCCGGTCCTCTTTCATTGCCTTAGCCGTAAGCGCAATAATGGGCAGTTTCTGATATTGCGGCATCTGTCTGATCCGGCGCATGGCCTCATATCCGTCCATTTCCGGCATCATCATATCCATCAGCACCAGATCAAAATCCTCCTGCTCCACCAGCATGTCCAGCGCCTCACGGCCGTTCTCTGCAAACTTAACTTCCATATGATACCCTTCCAGCACACTGGAAAGGGCGAATACATTGCGGATATCATCATCAACCAGCAATATTTTTTTACCGTCGAACAGTTCTTCTTTATTGTGCAGCTTTTGCAGGATTTTACGCTTGTCTTCAGGAAGATTGGCTTCCACCCGATGCAGGAACAACGTGGTTTCATCCAACAGTCTTTCCGGTGAACGCACATCCTTAATAATAATAGATTCAGCATACTTGCGCAGCTTAGTTTCTTCCTTGCTGTCCAGGTCCTTGCCGGTATAGATAATAATCGGCAGATCATTTAGATCTTCATCATCACGAATCTGGTCCAGCAGCTCGAAACCGGTCATATCGTCCAGCATCAGATCGAGAACCATACAGTCATATCTTTGCTTACGAAGCTCGCTCAGCGCTTCATGCCCAGTGGAAACTGCGGTGATGGCTACATCATCATGCCCGATAAGCTCCATGATGGAGCGGCGCTGAGTAGCGTCATCCTCTACAATCAGCAAATGCTTCAGGGTACTGGCTGTATAGTTCTCAATTTGTGAAAATGCACGGTCCAGTGCTTCTCTTGAGGATGGCTTTCTTAAGTAAGCCATCGCCCCCATCATCAATCCCTGCTTCACTTCATCATTCACAGAAATCACATGAACAGGAATATGGCGGGTCTGTGAAGAGCCCTTGAGCTCCCGCAGAATCGCCCAACCATCCAGAACTGGAAGCTGGATATCCAGGATAATGGCATCCGGCAGATACGTCTGGGCCATAGTCAGGCCAATATCTCCCTGAAGGGCTACCAGACCCTTGAAACCGCGGCTCCGGGCCATATCAAGCAGAATCTTGGCGAACTTCTCATCATCTTCAATAATCAGCAGGATCTTATCCTTGGAAGACAAATGATCACGGTCATCCTCCATGATAATAGGCTCCATAGGCGCAGCTGGAATGTCTTCTGTACGTTCTATCCGGTACTCGCTGTTATATTGAGATATCACCGAAACCTCACGCTCCCGGGAGGCTGCAGCCTCGAGCACTCCAGGAAGGAGGCTGTAATGACCTTTAACCGGCAAGTACAAGGTGAAAATACTGCCTTGACCTTCACGCGATTCCAGTCCAATGGCTCCACCCATAAGACGTGCAAGTTCCCGGCTAATCGATAGTCCCAGTCCGGTACCGCCATATTTGCGGCTGGTTGTTCCATCCACCTGCTGGAACGCTTCAAAGACAATGTCTGTCTTGTCTGCAGGAATCCCAATCCCGCTATCCTTCACAGAAATCGCAATATATTCGAACTCATGCGGAAGGAAGGCGGGCAGATGCTCCTTATTTGCGGCGCTTACCGCAAATTCCACAAAGCCCTCACTCGTGAACTTGAAGGCGTTGGACAGCAGATTCCGCAGAATTTGCTTCAGCCGGTGACCGTCTGTGAAGAGGGAATCCGGCAACGGCTCATCGAACAAAAGGCGCAAAGACAATCCTTTTTTCACAGCCTGCGGTGCAAAATTCTGCTTCACGAAGGTTTTCAGCTCAGTTAGAGGTATTTCCTCATAATTTAGCTCCATTTTGCCGGCGTCCACTTTGGAGAGATCAAGAATCTCATCAATCATTTTAAGCAGATCCGCGCCAGACATATAAATCGTATGCGCAAATTCCACCTGCTTCTCCGTCAGATTCCCATCCTTATTCTCTGTAAGCAGCTGGGATAGAATCAGCAGACTGTTGAGTGGAGTGCGCAGTTCATGTGACATATTGGCCAGAAACTCGGATTTATATTTACTGGTTACGGCAAGCTGCATCGCCTGCTTCTCCAACTGGCTGCGGGCATGCTCGATTTCGTCCTTCTTCTCCTCCACCTCCTGCACCTGGTCCTCCAATGCACGGGTCTTAGCGATCAACTCGGTATTGTAATGCTCCAATTCTCCCTGCTGCCGCTGCAGTAATTCTTGAGAGCGTCGAAGCGCATCCGTCTGCTCCTCCAGATTCTCATTGGAGCGGCGAAGCTCTTCCTGCTGTGTCTGCAGCTCCTCCGACTGGCATTGCAATTCTTCAGTAAGCGCCTGGGATTCCCGGAGCAGCTCCTCCACTACAAGCTGGCGGCTGATATTATTTAGAATCACACCCATGCTGATTGCAAGCTGATGCAGCAATTCATTCTGCAGGACACTAAATGGAGTAAAGGAGGCAAATTCAAGAACCCCCATCAATTCATCTTCGAAGAGGACCGGATAGATCAGAATATGATCCGGATGCGAACCCCCAAAACCGGATGTGACAGAAATATAGTCCTCCGGTGCCTCTATAAGCTTGATTGGAGTTTTATCCAGCGCGCTTTGCCCCACAAGCCCTTGACCCATTTCAAAGCTTGCTTTGAGTTTGGCGCTGCCCTCTCCCGCATAAGATGCGCTACTGACAAGCAGATTAGGATTGTTCTGATCCTTCAGGTAGATTGCCCCATATTGTGCACCAAGCACCGGGGTGAACTCACCAATGAAGGTCTGGGTCACCTGTTCCAGCGAATTGACGCCACGCAGAAGATCTGTTACACGGGCAATATTTGCGTTGAGCCAAGCCTGATCGCTCTGCGCCTGCGCATAGGCCTTCTCCATCTCCTGCTTCTGTTCAAGATCTTTGGCCATGTTCTGAAATACCCGGGCGACATCCCCAATCTCATCTTTGGAGGTAACCCTGATTCGGCGGATAGCCCTCATTTTGCCGTTGCCGAAGCTCTTAATCATCATGGAAACGACATTAAGCCCTCGTGTGATGCTTGGAATCACCCATAGAATAACCCCAAGCCCCAGCAGCAGCCCTATAACCATAATTAAGGTCACCATCTGGATGGAGCTCTCATAAGCCTTCTTAGCGTTGGTATTCTCCTCCGTCATTCTGAATGCGTTGTAATCCGACAGGGCATTCAGGCTGTTCAGCACCTCTTCCTGAATGTTCTGCCCTTCTGCATTCCGGTAGGCGTTGGCATTCTGAAAATAGCCGGCGGAAAGCATATCAAGCACTTTGTTCTGATAATTTATATAACCCGAATAGGCTGATTCAATCCGTTTCAGCAGCTGCATTTCTTCTGTTGTTTCCATCGAATCTTCGATATTCTGGAGGTACCCTCCGGCTTTTTTGACTTTAGCCTCAAGCTCGCTTTTTTGGGAACCAACCGAGAGCTTGTCCGCATTGAGCATGGAGGTCGTCAGTATACGCGCCATATCGTTCACTTCACCCCGGAGTCCGGAGGATGAGCGGCCCTTGCTGTACCTGTCCTGAAAGCTGTCCAGCTGGCTGCTCATATTATTAAGCCGGTCGTATCCAATGAAGGTTAACAAAAGCATAATGGCCAGCATTGCGCTGAAGCCGATCAGCAGTTTAGCCTTTATTTTCATTCCGGATCTGTTCCTTTCTTCAGCGAAATCCATACCAGGCATTTGTCATCATCACGTTCCTGGTCAGGAACGTCATGGAAGAAGGAGGCGCGCATCAGCTGCTCGTGCCACTCATGCCCTCCGTTCAAATAACCAACCATAAAATCCAGCTGTTCTTCTTGTCCGCCCTCTGACATTTCGAGCAGCCCGTCGGTATAGAGCACCAAGTGGCCTTCATCCTCAAAGGTCAGCGTTTGCGGCTCAATATCAATGCTGTCAAATAGGCCAACCGGATGACAGTTGCTCTCCAGCAAAACAGGACTTAGGGAGCCGCCTTCGAAGAAGAGCCCCGGCGGGTGCCCCGCGTTCACGTAATCAATACGCTTCATCCGGGTATCTATAACCAGATAAATCGCCGTAAAATAATACTGCACCAGCTGTTTCTCAATATATAACTGGTTAAACCGCCGGTTCAACTCTTGAATAACTTTCTCCGGCTGCACATACGTCGTTACGGTATCCTTGAGTACAGAAGCAAGGAACATGCAGAATAGGGACGAGGAAATACCATGTCCCATCATATCCAGCAGAATAACAGCATACCGGCCGTCTCCAAGCGGATACCAAGCATACAAGTCACCTGCAAGCTCTGCTGAGGGCTGGTAAAGGGCATGAACTTCAAAAGCCTCTTCCTTGAGCGGCAGACTCAGGACTGCATTTTGTACCAAAGCAGCCAGCTTCAGCTCATCCTGTATCCGCTGGTCCCGCTCCACATGCCAATCCTTTTCGCGCTTTAAGCGGAGGGCCAGCCGGATACGTGCCATCAGTTCAACCTTGTTAATCGGCTTGGTCACATAATCTACAGCACCCGCATCAAGCGCTTCAGCCAATTTCTTGGAGTCACCAACCGCAGTAACCATAATAATCGGGATATCTCTCAGATGCTCATATTGCTGGACTACCCGGCAGGCCTCAATTCCATCCATTTCCGGCATCATCATGTCCAGCAGAATCAAGTCAATATCCGACTGTCTCGGCCGCTTGTCTTCAGTCCCTGTGCCGATCCCCAGCAGCTGTAGCATCTCTTTGGCTGAAGCTGCAGTTATAAAGTTCCGGTAATCTTCCTTCTTTAGAATTTCACGGATTATGATTACGTTAGTCGGATTATCGTCTACGATTAAAATTCTCAATTTTTCTTCACCCCGCACGAATAGTATTTCAACCGTAAAATTCAGAAATATTCAACTCTATCATACGATATCTAAAAGTCCAGTTTCCATAAAGCAAGGTATTGGAATGAATCCATGTACTTGTATTCAACAAAGTAACCTCCAGCCCCACCACTTGCAGTGGGACTGGAGGTTACGCTATTGGACTATAGGTCTCTCCATGTGAATGCCATCGAATTAATGCAGGTTTTTTTTGGCGATAACAAGAACCTTGCCCGTATCAAGCTCTTTCTCGTAAAAGCCAGCTTCTGCTGCACTGAAACCTAGTGAAGTAATCTTGTTGCGGAGTGCATCACCCCGTGAACGAAACATGTTGGCAATGGAGCCGAACAGCCCCTCTTCGTGTAAACCTACCTCATTCGCATCTGCCGCATCCACAATTCGGCCTTCGCGATCCGCATTATGGCTGATCACATAAATGTCATCCCTAGTGTAACCACTATCGCGCAGCCGATTCACTTCTTCTATCGCCTGAATACCATTCTCAAGCAACTTGGCATAAGCCTGCGTACGGATTGAATCCATGAAATCACGCTCCTTGTATTATATAAGAGGGCAACGCTAAAAAGATGACTGACTTTCATTAACCATCTTTCCACGCGTTTGAAACGCCTCAAGAAGAATTCCCGTCAAACAAATCAATACCGTTCCATTCACCTGTCTGTGAATTGCGGTATATCTTAAGTGCGGTGCTTCCTCTCATATATACATCCCCGTCTTCAGCTACAAAATCCGGAGAGCCCAGGAGTTCAGGCAGATTATTCTTCTGCGGTTCAATCCGCTGTCCATTCAAGTACAGTCCGTATTCCCCCGCTTCAGCCGGAGTGACATGCACGTATAGAACAGCCCCATCACAAATTCCGGCGGACATATCCGAATAATGGTACTCCTCGCACCCCTGCCAAGGATCCGGGGTAACAGAGAGCGGCGTACCTTTAACCTGCAGCAGCTCCTCTTCCGGCATATACAAGGGCACCCCGGCAAGGGAATCAAAGGCAGTGATATAGGGGCTGGCATTTACACTGTGCTCAGTAGCGAGCACTACCGGCGACTGCGGGAACAACCAAGCGGCAGGAACAGACTCCTTCTGCGGAGATACAGATAAATAGGGAGACAGGAGACTTAGCAAAAGAAGGATAACGTTCATGGAGCATCCCGCCTTTCATGTTCTGCTGCTTGGTATGGCCGTCCCGGCTGCGTGTTCTCAGTCTTATGAACTAATGACGGAATTTCTGCCAAATGGTAGCGGCTGTGTCTACACCTTTTAACGCCATGGCTATTTTTCCAGGTGACTTCTTGGCATTTGCACTATCGTATGACTTCACGGTGCGTTCTTCTGCCGGACTAAGCGGAGTACTTTCTACCGATACAGCTTTAGCCTTTTCCTTCAGTTCACGCGACTTGCGGTACTTTTCAATGACGGTTACTGATACCTGCTTCATGGTCAGCGTCAGTTCATTCATGACGTCACCTAGGTTTTTCACGGAATCGACAATCGGATCAATCTTTTGAATTTTGCTCTGAACATCTGCGGTAATATCGTTCGCGTGTCTGACTGTGGTTTTCACTTCATAAGTAAGTTCGTCAATCGTTTTCTGCACTTCCTGCAGAGTCTGGCTGACCTTATCGAGGGATTCCTTCGCTGATTTCAAGGTTTTAATTAAAAAGTAGACGAGTACGGCAAATGCAATCGCCACGAGTGCGACGCTTAGATCAATAATCATTTCCAAAACCCCTTCCAAATCGTTGAATGTCTGCTTGCTCTGCCTTATTACTGCATAGTTACCCTTACGTGAATAGCCCGAAACAAAAGCCAAATCCCCCTCCTTGTTTGTTTCAAAACAAAACTCCCCGTTTAAACAATGACTACATTCGACTACACCCTACACACCGAAAGGATGACACATCATGTTAAAATGGTCGGTAATTCTGCTTGTTATTGCTTTAATCGCCGGTATTTTCGGATTCTTCAATGTTGTAGCTGCCGCTGTAGGCATCGCAAAAATACTGTTCTACATCTTCCTGATTCTCTTCATTGTTTCACTGTTTATGGGACGCAGGGGAAGATCGATGTAAATAGCATTAGCCGCCTTTAAGATCTTCTCCATATACAGGCACAACCTGAGCCCGGACTCCTGATGGAGTATCCGGGTTCATTGTGTGTGAAGCGGCATCCTGCGGCCTTTTCCCCACTGAACCTCATACCCGTTTCGGAATTCTCTTCTATCCTATTCACGCTGCAGAACATGTAGGCCTTGCACCAAAGACCGTTACTGTGAAAATAAAAAAATAAGACGTTTGGTTCATAGGGCCTTCTTTCTGTTTACAAGCTTATTAGCACGAATAAGGAAAAACCTGCTACAAACAAACCAATCCCAGGAGGAATCACAGATGAAAAAATTCGCCAGTATCGCAGTAGCCATGGGTCTTGTAGCTTCTTTTGCCGCAACGGCTTCAGCCGATGAAGTATCGGGTACCACCACAACCGTAACAGGCAACACCTACGGTGGGAAATTCGAGACTGTAATCACACAAGCAGATATTAAGCCAGCTACGCCTATGATTATCCTGACCAAAGCAACACCTTTCCACCTTTCCATGGACAGCATGACTCCAGCGGGCTGGTTAAGTGCACAGACCATTGATACCACTGGGGCTGTCAAGACCGACAGTTGGGGCAATGAATGGAGAGAAATTTACACATGGCTGGGAACAGCCTGGATCAAGGTGCCTGCGTCTGCTTATGTAATCACTCCAGCGATGTAATGATTCCATAATTGTAACTCCGGCAGGAAGAACATGCTATGAAGCATATTCTATACCCGGCCGAGCGCCCGTAAATCCCAGCCTTTTCGTACTCTTTACGGGCCTACATACGATAAGCCGTGCAGATCTAAATGATCCTGCACGGCTTATTTATGTCAGGGGCCTGCAACGGGGAATATCAATGAACATAAAAACAGAGGCTATCCCTTTAGTAGAATCAATCTACTAAAGGGATAGCCTCACAAAACACCCGCCCTAGTTCACCCGTCACAAACTTGTCCTGCTGTCGCTTCGCATCTCTACTATTCTATATTTTAGCGGATGACCGAGCCCCCGTAAAGGAAACGATTCACCCAAGAAGCGCTTAATTTATCAACCCGTACTCCGCCTGAAGCCACTGAATAGGTCTGAAGCAGCTGACCATCCCCCAAATACATAGCTACATGCGTAATTCTGGCCGTCAACTTGTCAATTCCGGCATATGCGGAAACCGAGCTACCTTGGTAATCCGTGAAGAACATCAAATCTCCACGCTTCAGTCCGGAAATATCGGTGACTACCGTACTGTTCTGCTTAATCCAGTCACCCTGCTGCCGGGAATCGGCAGGAAGCTTCAGATTGGCTGCATCCATAAAAATCTGCCGGATAAAATCGGAGCAATCAAAGGTGCTGGTATCGCTGCGGCTGGAGCCGAACTCATAAGGGGTTCCAAGGTAGCCCATCCCTGCAGCAATTACACTCTCAATGACTGCCGCCTGTGGCGGAGCCGTAGGCACCGGTGCAGGTGTTGGTGCTGGCGTCGGTACTGGTGTTGGCACTGGTGTCGGCACTGGTGTCGGAGCAGGAACCGGCAATGCCGTACCTCCATCCACTAAAATGTATTGATCCGACGAGCTTGTATATCCAACATTACCATTAGCCGTTCTTACCTTGTACCAGTAGCTATTCGGTACTTCCAAAATGGCAACCTGATCATCTTTATATAGATATCCCGTAATCTGCCCGCTCGTTGAAGGGGTATCCCGAAGACGGACTGTAGCTTGAATCACTGCTGTTTGTACTGCCGGAGCTGCGGCCACTTGGATATACTGCTCTCCCCTGCTTGTATATCCAACGTCACCGTCTACGGTTCTGACTTTGTACCAATAGCTGTTCGTTTCTTCCAGGATAACAACCTGGTCGCCCTTATTTAAATATCCCAGCACTTTTCCAGTTGTTGATGGAGCTGTACGCAGACGGACAGATGATACAATAACACCTGTTTGCGCTGCGGATGCCGAAACGGATGATTGGGCAGAAACAGAAGCGGCCTGCGCCTGCTGCGGATTGAACACCCCCAGAGATACCGCAAGTGATGCCGAGACCAGCAAAAATGATGCCAGCCCTTTATATGATACGATCATAGCGTTCCCCCGCTTAGCATAATGAGAAATTCAACAACGGCGCGCGCTTCGTTTGTTGCTTTCTGCCCTCATTATAGGCTTGACCGGGAAATGGAACATGCTCCAAATTTCACAAAAAAGCTTGCCAACTTATGGTAACTACCGGGTCTATAGTCTCGAATTCTCCTTGGATTTGGTGGAAATTACAGCTAATTAGAAGAAATTAAGGAATCTCAAGGCTTCGGTTCGACATGAACCTGCACATTCATGATGTTATGCAGCTTGCTCATCCGCTCCTCAATAGAGTCACTGATGGCGTGGCCTTGCTTCACTGTAATCTGGGCATCGACTTCCACAACCACATCCACCAGCACATGATTCCCGTGAACACGGGCTTTTAAGTCCTTGATACCTTCGACTCCGGGTGTGCGGGCAATCGTGCTTCGTAGATCCATCAGCTGATCCTGGTCGAATCCGTCCGTCAGGCGGTACGTTGAATCACGGAAAATATCCCATGCCGTCTTCAGTATCAGCAAACCGACAGCGACGGCTGCGGCGGAATCAATCCAGGGCAGACCGAATTGTGCCCCGGCAATTCCTACCGCGGCACCAATGCTCACCATAGCATCCGAGAAATTATCCTTCGCTGCAGCCATCAGTGCGTTGTTATTAATCTGTCTGGCGAGCCGTTTGTTATATATGTATACACCCATCATGGCTGCTGCACAGACGACTGCCACCCCGGCTGACCATAGCTGCGGCGTGGCCTTGGCTCCCTCAAACAGGGAGCGGACGGCCTCCACAATCACCTGGATGCCAACCATCGCCATGATAAAGGAAGCCAGGAGCGCCGCTACCGTCTCCGCACGGAAATGTCCGTACGTATGATCGGAATCAGGCGGTTTCCGTGAAATACGCAGACCGATCAGCACCGCAAGCGAAGCAACAATATCGGTGAGGTTGTTGAACCCATCCGCAAGCAGCGCACTCGAACCGAACACATAGCCGCTGATCAATTTGAAGGCCGATAGAATAAGATAGGCGATAACACTAATTAGAGCGCCCCGTTCACCTTTACGTATATCATCATAAATATCAACCAACCTTCATCCCCCCCTATTACTCTCTATACTGTTCCCGTGCCCCGGCAGATCATTCTTTGAATTATTCTTGCCCTTGTGGCAGCATTTAAAAACAATTAGAATAAAGGAAAGGACTTGCTACCTAAGGGGGTTAACATAATGAGCGAGAACCATGAAAAACCAAAAATTAATCTGGCGGATGCCATCCGGCAAAAACTGGAGCAGAAGAAACAGCACGCTTCCGGCAAGCCTGGTTCCACCTTTCAAGCCGGTTCTGCCAAACCGCTGAAAAGCCAGAATAACAAAAAGCCCAACAATCAGCGCCGCCGTACTGGCGGTTCCTAAGTAAGGTACTTGTTTATATTTGGAACATAAACGGCTGCGTTATCCCTTTCGGGACGACGCAGCCGTTTTTCTTATGAACATTGCTTGTTCAAGGCTTCTATATCATTCTTACACTTCTACAGGATACATCCGGGCACGCATTTCCTTGATTTCCGGATTCTCCAGATACTCATCATAGGTCATGGAGCGGTCGATAACCCCTGCCGGTGTAATTTCAATAATACGGTTGGCGATGGTCTGAATAAACTGATGGTCATGGGAAGTGAACAGAATCGTGCCATCAAAATCAATCAGTCCGTTATTGAGTGCAGTAATCGATTCAAGATCCAAGTGGTTGGTGGGCTCATCAAACACGAGCACGTTGGCACCGTTCAGCATCATCTTGGCCAGCATGCAGCGAACCTTCTCGCCCCCGGACAGCACACTTGCTTTCTTCAGCGCTTCCTCACCAGCGAACAGCATCCGTCCAAGGAATCCGCGCAGGAAGGTTTCGTCCTGATCCTTGGAGTATTGACGCAGCCATTCTACCAAATTCATGTTCACTCCATCAAAATAGCTGGAGTTGTCTTTCGGAAAATATGCCTGTGTTGTTGTCACGCCCCAAGTATATTCGCCGGCATCCGCCTCTTTCTCGCCCATAATCACATCGAAGAGCAGTGATTTTGGCTGAGAGTAAGGACCGACAAAAGCAATTTTGTCGCCTTTGTTGACCACAAAGCTGATCTCATCCAGCATCTTCTCGCCTTCCACCGATTTGCTCAGCCCGCTGATGGTAAGCAGTTGCTTGCCGGCTTCACGCTCAGGTTTGAAGTTGAGGAACGGATATTTGCGGTTCGATGGGCGGATATCGTCCAGCGTAATCTTCTCCAGCTGTTTCTTACGGGAGGTCGCCTGTTTGGACTTGGAAGCATTGGCGGAGAAGCGCTGGATGAACGCCTGCAGCTCCTTCATCTTGTCTTCCTTTTTCTTGTTCGAGTCACGCTGCAGCGCCTGGGCCAGCTGACTGGATTCATACCAGAAGTCGTAGTTGCCTACATACATCTGGATTTTGCCAAAATCGATATCGGCAATATGTGTACATACCTTGTTCAGGAAATGTCGGTCATGGGATACGACGATAACAGTACCTTCATAATCCATGAGGAAGTTCTCCAGCCAGCCGATGGATTCCAGATCCAAATGGTTGGTAGGCTCATCGAGCAGCAGGTTATTCGGACGTCCGAACAGGGCTTGCGCCAAGAGTACCCGGACCTTCTCGTTGCCGCTGAGTTCGGCCATTTTCTTATCATGCATTTCACGCATAATACCAAGACCGATCAGCATAGCAGCAGCATCAGGTTCTGCGTCCCAGCCGTTCAGTTCAGCAAATTCGCCTTCCAGCTCACCGGCGCGTAGTCCGTCAGCTTCGGTGAAGTCGCTTTTGGCATAGAGCGCATCTTTTTCCTTCATAATGTCATACAGGCGGGTATGGCCCATAATTACCGTTTCCAGTACCAGATACTCGTCATACTCAAAATGGTTCTGTTTCAGTATGGCCAGACGTTCGCCGGGTGTGATATGCACATCGCCGATGTTGGCTTCAATCTCTCCGGACAGAATTTTCAAAAAAGTGGATTTACCCGCGCCGTTCGCTCCGATCAGGCCGTAGCAGTTGCCGGGTGTGAATTTTATGTTGACATCCTCAAATAGTGCGCGTTTTCCGTAGCGGAGTGTTACGCCGCTTGTACTGATCATTAAGCATTACCATCCTTTTCACTTAGGGTTCCGGCTCATTATAGCATAAAAACAAGGAAAAAAGCCCGAAGATCCGCCTATAAAGTATAGTTTTGCCCAATAAACGGATACATGTAATCTCTATTGGGCTGGTGTCCGCTCCGCCGGATGTACAATCAGCGTTTCCCCATAAGCCAGTGTACGTATACGTTTCCCGTCAATTCCATGTGCCAGGCGTGCCTGTTCCATCCGGTCCAGCGCCTCCCGGGCCGTATCATCCGCCAGCCGGAAGGTTCCAAAGTGCATGGGGACCATCAATTCCGCGCCTACATCCATAAAGGCCTGAATGGCCTCCTCGGGAGTCACATGCTGCGAGCTCATGAACCATTCCGGCTCATAGGCACCGATCGGCATCAGCGCCACATGCAGCTTGAAGCGGCTGCCAATTTCTTTGAATCCCGGGAAAAAGCCGCTGTCTCCAGCAAAGTACAGATTGGGAGGCAGCTCATGCGCGGCTCCGTCACCCCGGGGATGCTTGCCGGGCTCAGCAGGCTGCAGCACAAACCCGCCCCAGTGGGAGGTATTGGTATCAAATGGCGTCCGCCGCGTCCAGTGCTGTGTCGGAACAAAGGTCAGCTTCACGGCTCCCAGGGTAAGCTCCTCCCACCACTGCATTTCCAGGCAGTTCGCAAAGCCTTTGCGCACCATCTTGCGCTTCAGTCCCACCGGCACCACGAGGGTGGTCCCCGCCCTGTACAGCTTGCGTATAGATGCCAGATGCAGGTGATCATAATGCGAATGGGAGATCAGAATGAGATCCACCGGGGGGATGCCGCTGAGCGGAATACCGGGCTGGCAGATCCGTTTTTCAAACCCCAGCCGCTGTGCCCATACGGGATCGGTAATGATATTCATCCCTTCATATTGAAGCAAAAATGTCGAATGCCCAATCCAGGTTATTGTCGTATCAAGACGATTCTTAAATAGATAGTCCAGCTTGGGCGGATGATTCGGCACTTTATAGGAGTAGTCCTTCTTCTTCATCCGCCGCTCCTCGCGCCACTGGCGGAGCTGCTTGAGCGTTTTGTCGGTACTGACATTGTCAATGTTATTGTAGCGTAATCTGGCCATTCCGCATCTCTCCTTAACAAGTTGCCGGAAAATATACTTTATTCTAACTATAGGATTCTACGAATGGTTTTGCAAAATCGCGTAATACCCAACCCTTATGCTACAAAGTTTAACCATTTGGTCCCAGGCTTAAGCGGAACGGTGCTGCAACTCTTTTGTATTGAGTGGCCAAAATGAGGTAAAATGCGGGTAAAGTACTTACGGTGCTTACGCCGTTTAAAGAGGAGCCAAGCGTATGAAGATTACATTTATTGAACCGACTCCCAGTCCCAATACGATGAAGCTTCATCTCGATGAGACTCTGGAGGCCGGAGTCCGCCGTACCTATACACCGGAGAGCCAGCGTTCCGCCCCTTCCTGGGCGCGGGAGATGCTCACTATTCCTGGAGTCACCAGCATTTATCACGCGGCCGATTTTGCTGCTCTGGAGCGTAGAGGCAATGCCGACTGGGCAGCGATTCTACGCGAGGTCCAGACCCGTTTCGGTGCGGAAGGCCTGAGCGCCGACTTCAATCTGGAGGATGAAAATGCCGGTGCCCACTTCGGGGAATCACAGGTATTCGTGCAGATGTTCCGCGGGATCCCGATCCAGATCCGCGTCAAGACCGGCGCGAGTGAGGAGCGCATCGCCCTCGCCGCCCGGTTCACGAAGGCGGTAACGGATGTGGCCAGCGCCGTAATGATCAAAGAGCGCAAGCTCACCGATTACGGCGTGCGCTATGGCGAGCCAGGCGCTATCGCGCGCGAGGTCGAGCAGGAGCTGGAAGCGGCGTATCCGCAGGAACGCCTCGACTCCCTCGTGCAGCAGGCCATCGCGCACGGGGCTGGCGGCGAGTTCATCGAGCAGCGGCAGAAGAAGGAACAGGCCGAGCTGCTGCGAGACCTGAAGGACGAGGACTGGCGCATGCGCTACGCCGCGCTGGAGGATCTTCAGCCTACGGCAGACCTCCTGCCGGAGCTGCGCACGGCGCTGCACGACCCCAAGCTGCATATCCGCAGGCTTGCGGTCGTGTACCTGGGCGACATCCGCACGCCCGAGGCGATGGAGCTGCTCTATGAGGCGATGGCAGACAGCGCCCCGGCCGTGCGGCGCACGGCTGGAGACACGCTGTCCGACATCGGCGATCCGGCAGCGACGCCGGTGATGACAGCGGCGCTTACAGACAAGAGCAAGCTCGTCCGCTGGCGGGCGGCACGCTTCCTCTACGAGGTTGGCACAGCTGAAGCTCAGGACGCGCTGAGCCTTGCTGCGGACGACCCGGAATTCGAGGTCGGCCTGCAGGCCCGAATGGCGCTGGAGCGCATCGCATCGGGTGAAGAGGCTGCCGGTACCGTCTGGCAGCAGATGTCGGAGCGCCGGAGAACCTGACGTTAACCTGCCTTAAATTGTCATTGCTTGCCCAGCCAAGTTGCATTATACTAATCCCTGTTGTGTTCATATCGTTACAAGATAGCCTCATCATACCTAAGATGAGGTAGAGGTCGCGGATATAAAGAGTACGCGCGTGGAGACGCTATAAGAGCCGTCTGTGAAACGCCGCCGAAAGGAATATCCGCCGAAGTCTGCGCCGCTGCTCTTATTAAGCAGTGCAGGCTGGGGCCGTCGCCGAAAGGCACGGAACTGTCACAGGGCTTGGCCCGTCAGGAGACTGCGGCCAGGCACTGTGTTGCGCTATCTGAACAGGGAGTATGGTGCGGAGCTGTAAATACAGGAAACCGCAGAATCCGTCTGCGGTTTTTTTTGTGCTTGCAGGATGGATATGCTACTTGGTTAGAGCCCTTGAACAGAAACATCACAATTAAGGGAGTGTTCTATTCATGAAAGCTAAGAAAGACGAACAGCAGCACATAACGGCACAGAGCAGTAATCCTGCCGCTCCGGGGCTGCGCAAAACCTTCAAGGCCAGACATTTAACCATGATCGCGCTCGGCGGCTCCATTGGAACCGGGCTGTTCCTGGCCAGCGGCGGCGCTATCGCTTCTTCCGGACCGGGAGGCGCGCTGCTGGCCTATACAGCGGTCGGCATTATGGTGTATTTTCTTATGACCAGCCTTGGAGAGCTGGCAACCTACCTGCCGGACTCCGGCTCCTTCAGCACCTACGGCACGCGGTTTGTCAGCCCTGCCTTCGGCTTCGCCATCGGCTGGAACTTCTGGTACAACTGGGCCGTCACCATCGCTGCCGAACTGTCCGCTGCCACAGTGATTATAAAATACTGGTTCCCGGACAGTCCTTCCGTGCTCTGGAGCCTTCTGTTCCTGCTGCTGATGTTCGGACTGAACTTCATGTCATCACGCGGTTACGGCGAATCGGAGTACTGGTTTGCAATTATCAAAATTATCACCGTAGTCGTGTTCCTGGCTGTCGGTGTGCTGATGATCTTCGGGATTATGGGCGGCAAGGCGGTAGGCCTCAGCAACTTCCAGCTTGGCGGGAGCTCCTTCCATGGCGGCTTCTTTGCCTTCGTCGGGGTCTTCATGGCTGCCGGTTTCTCATTCCAGGGTACTGAACTCGTCGGGGTTGCAGCAGGGGAGAGCGAAAACCCGCGCCGCAATGTGCCATTGGCCATCCGCCAGGTATTCTGGCGCATCCTGATCTTCTACATTTTCTCCATTCTTGTGATCGGGCTGCTTATCCCTTATACCAATCCGGATCTGCTCCGCGGCGGCATCGATGATATCGGTGTCAGCCCGTTCACCATTGTCTTCAATAAAGCAGGACTTGCGATTGCCGCATCCGTCATGAATGCTGTCATTCTCAGTTCTGTACTGTCAGCCGGAAACTCCGGCATGTACGCTTCCACCCGGGTCCTGTACGCAATGGCCAAGGATGGCATGGCACCGCGTGCGCTCGGCAGACTGAACCGCCGCGGAGTACCCGTAGGCGCTCTTCTCGTGACTACTGCCGTAGGCATGCTGGCTTTTCTGGCCTCATTCTTTGGTGACGGTGCCGTCTATAATTGGCTGCTTAATGCTTCGGGGATGTGCGGATTCATTAACTGGCTGGGCATTGCGGTGTGTCATTACCGTTTCCGACGGGCTTTTGTAGCCCAGGGCCATTCGCTGGATGAGCTGCCTTACCGGGCCAGATGGTTCCCCTTTGGGCCGTTGTTCGCACTGGCGCTATGTCTCATTGCCGTATTCGGACAGAACCTTGGTGCTTTCACAGGCGGCACCATCGATTGGTACGGCATCCTCGTCTCCTACGTCAGCCTGCCGCTGTTCCTGCTAATCTGGATCGGTTACCGCTGGTTCCGCCAGAGCCGCATTATCCCGCTGGATCAATGCGATCTGAGCACTCACGCAGATTAACAGGTGAATTTAATAGTCAATAGCAAAACAGGGATGTCCCGCAGCCAAATGGCTCGGTGGCATCCCTGTTTTGCTGAACCGCTGAGGGTTATTTCCAGGTCACATATACCTTCAAATCCCCGGTGTTATCAAACGGAGTAGTGTTATACGATAGGTTCTCCAGGCCTAAGCCGTACAATCCCTGCAGATCGATTTTGAGCAGTCTTTCGGTGCCCCGGTAACGGAACAAAAGGGACTGTTTACCTGACGCCACCGCTTCCTTCACGAGGGTATTCAACTCTGACGCAGAAGTAACCACCTGTCCCTCCTCATACAGACGATAGTCGAGCTTCTGCTGAAGGTCCTTGTATACAGACACGTTCTGCCCTCCGCGGCTCACCAGCTCGGACAAGGTCTGCGCGTAGCCGACGGATGCTGCCGGATAGGACTTGGTCCAGCTGTGATCATGCCGCATCTGGGCATCAGTCCGCAGATAGTAAAGCGTACTGATACCGCCCTCCGGGCTTGGTGTTGGATCGTCCCAGGTGGTATCCAAGTGGTACCAGCGCCCGTCAAGCTGGACCAGGTTCCAGGCATGCGATTGGGCAGGTCCACCTGCCGGTCTTGCTGTACCTTCAACAATTTTATTAGGGATACCCGCACCCAGAAGCAATTTATAAGTTAGCAGAGAATATCCCTGGCAGACAGCACTACCGGTCTCTAATCCTTCGTAAGCTGTATATTTGCGGTACGTAGCATCATATTGCAGATGCAGCACCACCCAGTCATGAATAACCTTCACCTTCTGGTGATTGTTCATCCCAGGAGTAATAATCTGCTGCAGAATCGTCTTCACCTGCTTGTTCACCAGAGCGGTCTGCTGCAATGTCTCCCGGTACTCCATCTGCACCGTTATGTTGGCTGAGCGGCTGCCCCCCTGGTAAGAAAAAGCGTAGCTGTCAATAATATAGTAGAGGTAAGGGTCACTGCCCATAGCCTGGTCAATGGCCTTTTGCACCAAGGATTTCAAATTGGCGGTCTTTCCTTCATATACGAATGTGATGTTCTCTCTCCGGTTATTCATTGCTGCAGTCAGCTTCTGGGCCATTTCCGTTCCCGATTGAAGCACGGTTTGAGTGCTGGCCGCATAAGCCTGGTCCCAACCCCAGTATAGTGCCGGCGGCAGAGCCGCACATATAAGCACGCCTCCCAGAATGGTCTTCATCAGCGACAAATGCTTTTTCCCCATAGATCCTGTTCCTCCTGCATGCCCTATAATGGCTCACCCAATAGTATGTACTGTATAGTAGATGCCGAAAATCCAGTCTGCACAACCGTAGCATCCCATATACCTTGCATTTTATTCTTGGAGCAATTCCCATCGTAAAATCTTGCTATATATTCTCTATTATCGGTTCGTCACAGCCGCAGAATAAGGCCCGCAGCTAAACAATGTCCCTAGCGGTTGTAAAACATATAAATCTGAATATGCAAAAAAACTGCTTCCCGGCAGTTCCTCTGCCAGAAAGCAGTATACAATGTCCGCCGCCATATTACCACAGCTTCAGTTCTGCATGAATGCCCTTTTACACGCTTGCAATAATACTGTCTCCAGCCTTCATGTACAGCGGAGTTCCGGGTTCTGCCACCGTGCCGCCCTGTAGCTGAAGCTTCAGCTCACGCGAATAGCTCAACCGGCATAAGCTATCCTGCCCGGCTGTAATCTTGGCAGAGACAAGTACATGGTCCTGCCACTCCATATCCACCACGAAGCCACCCCGGGCTCTAAGCCCTTCCACCCGGCCGTTGTTCCAATGATCCGGCAGTGCGGGCAGCAGGCTGATTTCACCCAGATGGCTCTGCAGCAGCATTTCCGCAATCCCTGCGGCAGCTCCGAAATTCCCGTCAATCTGAAACGGCGGATGGGCATCGAACAAGTTCGGGTACACGGAACGGGTTAGCAGCGTACGCACAAAACCGTATGCGGCGGCTCCATCCTTAAGCCGGGCGTACAGATTGATCAGCCATGCGCAGCTCCAGCCGGTGTGGCCTCCGCCGGAGGCGATCCGCTTCTCCAGTGACAAGCGGGCGGCTTCCAGCAGATCCGGAGTTTCCTTCTCATTAATCATATTCCCGGGATACAGCCCATACAAATGGGAGACATGACGGTGCCCCGGCTCAGACTCGGTGAAATCCTGGAACCACTCCTGCAAGCGCCCGTCTCTACTGATCTGCAGAGGGAACATACGGGCAGCCGCCTCTTTCAACTGAAGCCGGAAGTCTTCGTCAACACCGAGAATATTAGCGGCTGTAAGGCAATTTCCGAACAATTCGCGGATAAGGCTCATATCCATAGCCGAACCCATAGAGATACTGCACGGCCGGCCATCTTCCGTTACAAAACGGTTCTCCGGCGAGGTAGAGGGACTCGTAATCAGCATGCCATCCGGCCCTTCCGTCAGCCAGTCCAGACAGAATAACGCCGCCCCTTTCATCAGCGGATATGCCGTCTGTGCAAGGTATTCGCGGTCCGGGTTAAACGCATAATGTTCCCACAGGTGGCTGCTGAGCCATACCCCGCCCATTGGCCAGAAGGCCCAGCTGGCATCCCCGCCCGAAGGGGATGAATGACGCCACAGATCCACATTGTGATGGGCAACCCAGCCACGGGCCCCATAATGAATAGCGGCTGTTCTTGACCCGGTGACACTGACCTCACGAATCAAATCGATCAAAGGTTCATGACATTCACTCAGATTGCAGACCTCAGCCAGCCAATAGTTCATTTGTGCATTAATATTGGTGGTATAGTTGCTGTTCCATGGCGGTGTCAGATGAGGATTCCATATTCCTTGTAAATTGGCAGCCTGGGTACCCGGCCGGGAACTGGCCATCAGCAAATAACGGCCATATTGAAATAAAAGAGCCTCCAGTGCCGGATCGGACTGACCTTCCCGGTATGCAGCTAAACGCTGGTCCGTCGGCAGTGCAGCTGCTTCCCAGCCCCCGAGATTGAGGTCCACACGGCGGAAGATGGCCTGGTGGTCATCCACATGACGTTGCCGCAGTTCCTCATGCGGCCTCTGCGCAGCCGCCGATAATCGCTCTGCACAAATTTTTGCAGGATTTGGAATTGTCGTAGAGATTTTAGCCAGGTCGGTGCGGATATGTGCCGCCTTTTGCTTCAGCTCTTCGTAAGTTGTACCTGCTGCAAGCAGCAGTACTACGCTGTCCGCACCGGTGATTACAATCTTTCCTTCTACTGTCTGTACACTTCCGCCGGTAACCTTCGCCTCCAGCTGCAGTTCAAAGCCAATACCTAGTCCCTCCTCATACTGGACCGGGTACGGATGATCCCCAAAATAATTATCGGCTACATACGTAGGACACTGCCCGCACATCGTCAGCTTTTGCTGTCCGCTGCTTTGCACACTATGTTTCAAGAGGCTATCCATTGAGATGACCAGCTCAAGCTTCCCCTTTATCTCACTTGCCACCCGAACCACGCAGACTCCATCGGGAGCGCTGATAAAAGCCTCACGGGTAAATGTACAATCATCCGTTCGATAGGACACGGTGGCAATGCCGCTGTCCAGATCCAGCTCCCGGCGGTACCCCTCAGTATTCTCCACTCCCGGATGCTCCAGATACAGATCGCCCAGCGGTAAATACGGCTGTGTGTTTACACCAAGCATACGCGTGTTAATAAGATCCTCAGCCCCGCCATAGTTGCCTTCTGAGACCAGCCCGCGCACCTTCTTCAAATAACGCTGAGCTTCGTAATTGTTGCTGTCACGGGGAAACCCTGCCCATAATGTATCCTCATTAAGCTGAATGCGCTCCTTGGCTGCTCCGCCGAACACCATAGCTCCCATATGCCCGTTACCGAGCGGCAGCGCTTCTTCCCAGACCGCTGCCGGCTGGTCATATTTCAATATCCAGGTGTGTGCTTTGCTCTCCTCCGCCATTCCCTCTCCTCCTCCAAGTCCCTAACTACAGGCAAAAGGCCCTGACCAAAGTCGGGCCTTTGCTTTACATTAGCAGATAGCAGATAAATGCTTCAATTACTAATTTGTTGATTTACAGATCCTTACCAGTCCACAGGGATACTCTTGCTTTTACGAGATCAGTGTATTCTGCTTCCATCTTTTCAGCACCGGCTTTGTTCAGCTCAGCGATGAATGCATCATATACCTTATCGAAGTCAGCTGGTTTGGACAGGATGGCTTCTGGAATACGTTTACGGATAATATCCTGCGTTTTCTTGAAGGTAACCTGATAATCGCCATCTGTAGGAGTAGGCATGTTGTACAACGCGCCCCATTCCTTAACCGGGAAGTCGGATTCCTTAGGGAACAAGTCCTTCCATGTTGTAGCTTTGTAAGCCTTCAAGGTTTCTTTCTCAGCATCTGAATATGCAGCTACGATTTGTTCAGGGAAGTTAGTGGTGTAGTAGTTGCCTGTGGAATCCTTCACACCGTCACCATAGTGAGCAGTCAAAGCTGTGTACAGGCCAATCCCTGTTTCTTTGGCAAAATTGTTAGCGTCATCTGTTTTCTTCTTTTGAACATCAGCAGGAATTACACGTTTGCCGTCTGCGTTAACCGTATATTGTTTTCCTTCAATCCCCCAGTTCATCAGCACCTGGCCTTCGTCAGAAGCGAGCCAGTCCAGGAACTTAATGGCGCGAACCGGATCTTTACAAGCGGTAGTAATGGCGATTCCAGATGCATCAACACCTGCAGATTGGAAAGAATGGTCTTTGTACTCATCGGTCAAAGTCACAGGGAAATGAGCATAAGTATACTCGTCTTTACCTGCTGCCTTCAGAGCATTCTCACCGTCTTGGTATTCCCATTCCTGGGAGATCAGACCGAGCACGCGTCCGCTGGCCACTTTAGCTTTATATTGGTCATCTTTTTGTACAAAAGTATCTTTGTCCAGCAGCCCTTCGCTGTACATGTGGTTCAACCAACGGAAATATTCTTTTTCAGCTGGACGTTTGTAGTGAAGTTGTGCTGCATATGTCGTTGGATCTACATAATATTCACCATCATCCGGTGCACCAGTGGTTAGGAATGCCGGGTTGGTAACCGTGATCATGATTTTCCAGTCATCTGCATTCAGCGTAAGCGGAATGGTTGGCTGACCGTCGGTTTCAGGATGTTTGGCTACATAGTCTTTAAGCACCTTTTCATAATCTTGAACGGTCTTCACTTGAGGATATCCAAGTTCTTTCAATACACGCTGCTGAATTTCAAAACCGCCTCCGGCGTCAAAGGATTGTTGGTCAACCCCGGCATTTGTAGGAATGGAGTAGATTTTTTGATCGTCTTTGCTGTATTTCAAACGCTTCATATTATCGCCGTAGACCTTTTTCAAGTTAGGCGCATACTTGTCGATCAAATCTGTCATATCGATAACCAGACCTGCATCAACCAGTTTACTTAGATTACCTTTAGCAAAGATCAGATCAGGCACGTCACCGCTGGCTGCCATCAGAGAAATCTTTTGTTCACCGCCGCCGCTGCCTACATCATATTCAGCATTCAGGGTTACACCGGTTTTTTCCGTAATGACTTTACCTACTTCGTCCTGCATTTTGTTCCAGTTAGGGCTGGCATCAGCACCAAAGAATGAGAATGTAACGGGGCTGGTATCTGCAGTTGTATTGGCTGCACTATCGGTAGCAGTTGCAGTCGACGCATTATTTCCGGTGTTAGCCGCATTTTTACTGTTGTCAGCGTTGTTGTTTCCGCCACAGCCGGCAATCAGCATGGAACTCATGAGCATGAGCGTGAAAGCAGTCTTGATACTCTTGCTTTTCATTTTTTATCCCCCTTGTAATGTGTGTTTCATCTATGCATATCAGGATAGTCCTGAATATACCATTGATAACGCTTGCAAAACCAATATAAATATAATTCCAATTCTTATTCTTTGAAAAAGATCATTGGGAATGTTTCCTGATCCGTCCATTGTTGAATCAGGAAACACGATCCCATGAATCTGTTCCATGCTTGGCCTAAGCCTTAACTGCACCTAACGTCATACCGCCTACAAAATACTTTTGCAGGAATGGATACACCACAAGAATCGGTACTGTTACTACAATAGTAATAGCCATCTTGATGGATTCAGGCGATATTTGCGCCATCTGCTTCGCCATATCATTAGCATTTACCATGCCGCTGCCCTGGTTGGTTGTTGCCAGCACCTTCATCAGCTCATATTGGAGCGTAGTCAGATGCGGCTTATTGCCGTTGTACAGGTAGGTGGTGAACCACTCATTCCATTGTCCTACAGCCAGGAACAAAGTGATTGTTGCTAGTACGGGCATACAGAGCGGCATGATGATCTTGTAATAAATCACGAAGTCATTGGCGCCGTCCAGCTTCGCCGATTCCTGCAGGGCGAAAGGCAGTCCGTCCATGAAGGAACGGATGACGAACACGTTGAAAGCGGAAACTGCACCCGGCAAAATGTAAATCCAGAACGTTCCGATCAGATTCAAATCTCTCATCAGAATGTACATAGGTACCATACCGCCAGAGAAATACATCGTCATTGCCAGGAAATACGAAACAAATTTCCTTGCTCTGAACTCCGGACGGCTTAGTGTAAAGGCCAGCATCGAAGAGCTTATAAGCCCTAGAATCGTACCGGATACAGTCCGGAGAATTGAGATTTTGAAGCCTTGAATCAGCCCTGTGTAGCTGAAGATCTGTTTATAGTTATCAAGCGTCAGAACCCTCGGCCAAATGTAAATGCCCCCTCGGACGGTGTCTGTAGATTCATTTAAAGAAATCGCGAGCACGTTCAAGAAGGGATACAACGTCACGAGCATTATGATCCCAAGAAAAATGTATAGAAAGATGTCGAACACACGTTCAGACTTTGTCATTTGAAAAGCTTTGCCTGCCACCCTTATCCCCTCCTTACATGATGCTTTCTTTAGTGAATTTCTTCATAACACCGTTGGCTGTAAGCAGTAAGATTACACTGACTACCGAGGTGAACATGCTAATGGCTGTACCATAGGAGAACCGCCCGATCTGAATCCCGTACTTAAGCGCATAGATATCCAACACTTCGGAATAATCCGTAACGAGATTGTTGCTGAGCTGGAACTGCTTTTCGAAGCCAATACCGATCAGATGTCCAATGGACATAATCAGCAATACCGTAATAGTGGTACGAATACCCGGCAAAGTAATATTGAACATTTGCTTGATTCTTCCGGCACCGTCTACTTTTGCAGCTTCATAGAGTTCTTTATCGATCCCTGTAATCGCTGCCAAATAGATAATCGCATTCCAGCCCGTTTCTTTCCACAGATCCGCTGCCGTTACAACACCCCAGAACATCTTAGCCTTCGCCATGAACTGAATCGGCTCGTCTATGATATGAAGATGTGTCAACAGATCGTTGACAATCCCTCCGTCGATCGCGAGTGTCTTATAGACAATCCCGCCAACAACAACCCAGGATACAAAGTGAGGCAGGTAGGATATGGTCTGAACCGTTCTCTTGAAAACACTCCCCCGCAGCTCGTTTAGCATTACCGCAAAAATTATCGGAACAACGAATCCGAATACGAGTCCAAGTCCACTCATGGCCAGGGTATTTCTCAGAACAAGATAGAAACGTTCATCATGGAAAAGCTCCTTAAAATTCTTAAGCCCTACCCATTTCTGATCTCTAAACGACTTGATCGGTTTATAATTCTGAAATGCCATCAACCATCCCCATAAGGGCACGTAACTGAAAACAAATACCCAGATCACGAACGGTAGAGACATCAGATACAAGTACTTTTGCTGCAGTACGCTTTTCCAAAATCCACTATTCCGTTTCGTAGGTGGGACAGGGGTTACGCTTTCATTAACTGTAACACCATTCTCCGTGAGCGCTTTCACGTTCAATATTCCCCCTTCGTTTTGTATACACATATCATAACGTACACCACTAGGGGAGAATACCCGACAGATTTTACGTAAAACCAGTGCTAATTAGACATTCAGTGAAAGCGCTACCCTTGAGACCTCACAATCGGGGAATCGAGAAGGAAATTTCTGTTCCTATCCCCTTTTTACTGGATATATTGAGCCCATGTGATTCCCCATAATACATTACCAGTCGCTGATGAACGTTACGCAGCCCGATGCGGCTCTGAGGTTCCTCCTCAGCCTGGGAGATGACAGAGACAATCTCGGTAAGCCGCTCCTCTGACATACCGATTCCATCGTCGGTAACGCATACCTTAACTTCATCCTCATGGAGTGTTATGCTGACATGGACATGCACCGTGCCCGCTTTGTTCTCCAGCCCATGGACCACCGAATTCTCAACCATGGGTTGAATGATCAGGGGCGGAATCAGGATATCTGCGGCTTTGGTATCGAACTCTATTTCATATTCCAGCCGCTCTTCGTAGCGGAACTTTTGAATCTCCAGGTACGAACGCATCATTTCCACTTCTTCTTTGATCGGTGCCCGGTCCCGGCCCACTTCCAGGTTTTTACGCATCAGCTTGCCCAGCAGCCGCACAATGTTGGCAATCTCCTTCTCCCCCTTAAGGTGGGCATTCATACGGATCGATTCCAGCGCATTGAACAGAAAATGCGGATGAATCTGACTCGCCATCATTTTCAGCTTGATCTCTCTCTGGGCGATCTCCAGCTTGTTGTTTTTCTCATTGCTCTCCACGACTTGTGACAGCAGACGGTTAATACTGGCTACCATATAATTGAACTGGCGCGAGAGTTGGCCGATTTCATCGGTCCCGTCCATTTGCGAGACTACGTTCAGATTGCCGAGGGCGACTTGATTCAATTGACGGCTCAGCCGCAGCAGACGATTGGTCATCAGAAAAGAGATAACATACACCAGCACCAGTGCAATCAGCAGGACACCGCCAATGATCAGCAGCCCCAGAAGACTTACCTTGTTCGCAGAGCTCAGTATACTCTTGGTTTCAAAGACAGAGATTACTTTCAGCCGGCTTACACTAAGCTGCGGCCGGATCTCATCTACGATGACATAAGAATCCTTGCCCTTGACTGTTGTCCGGATGACATTTTTGTCCGTTTTCTGCAGATCCATCCCGATATCAAACGCGGCGAGCGTGCTGCCCACCAGATGCGGATTCTTAGCGGCCACAATATATCCCTGCTCATCTGTAATAATCGTCTCAAACGGCTCCTGGTAGAGCATCTGGTTCAGTTCATCCTGTACCACCTGCACCATCAATATTCCCGTTTTCTGATATTCGGGGTAAAAAACCTGCCGGACCAGACTAAGCTTGTTGATCGTTCCTTTAGTACTGTTGATATAGGCCTCTTTGTCCGGGATATACATCCAGTTGAGACCCGGGCCCTTCATGGCACTTTTATACCAGTTCTTCGATTTGATCTCTGGAGTCAGCGGAGCGATAGACATGTTATCTACAAGCGTAGGGTTATCTATAAAAAAGCGGATGTTGGAAATCTCCCTGTACTGCAGAATATAATCCTGGAAATCCGTATAATTCAGATAGGCCTTCGTCAGCTCCAATATGCCGGGGTATTTTGTATTGACAAGCTTTTCAAGATTACTGTCAAAATAAAGCAGATTGGAAATGTCCGTCGGCACCCGCAGTTTGGTTACCATTTGACTCTTGATCTTCTCCACATTATTCGTTGCCTGTTCAATGGCTCTGTCCAAGGCCGCACTGCGGAAATAGCTGGTCAGTATAATCCCGACGATTAACACGGGTATCATCACCACAATAATGTAGAAAAAAATCAGCTTGTACTTCAGCTTTAAATTATTGATCATTCGCACCAGCCCTTTAATGCCAATCCCTCCTCCCAATGTTTCCGCCCAAATCATGAGAAACAGGCTGCTCCCCCGCATCTGCTGCAGCATGGGAACAGCCTGTACCTCTTAACGACTATTATACAGATATATATTCATTTCAGCAGATCCATTTATTGTTCCTTACGGAAAGCGGTTGGGGACACACCGACATATTTGCGGAATTTGGCATTAAAATAATCGGAATTCATATATCCAACTCTTTCAGCAACCTCGTATACTTTCATTCCCTGATTCAAAAATTGCTTGGCCTTCTCGATTCTGACTTTGTCCAAATAAGTATTAAAGTGCTCGCCTACCTGATTTTTGAACATTTTACCTAAATATGCGCTGTTGTAATTGAAGACTTCGGCAAGCGATCCCAGCTTCAGGTTCTCATTATAGCGGCGTTGAATCAGATCGGTAATCCGTTTGATCTCGTCGCCGCGGCCGCCGCTGTTCATCTGCCTGGAGATTTGCTCCATATAATCTGCGACCTGCTTCTCTACGTCAATCAGATAATCGCTGCCGTATACCTCGCCTATAGGAGAAGGATGACTAAGGATGAAGCTGCGGAAATCGGGGCTAGCCGCTTCCAGACGGGCGATAGTACTGCTTACAATTCGCATCAGATTTTCCTTAATATAGGTTTCGTCACGCTTTGCTGCAACCAGCTTACGGACAATTTGCCCTACCAGCATGGGAATGGCCTCATTGCTTCCGGTCTCTATGGCCAGCAGCAGTTGTACCTCTACATCCCGTTCGGGGTCCGGCTCCTCCTCCGGTTCCGGCTCAGGTTCCGCCCAATCATCGGTTGTTCCGCTCAGAATAATACCCTTCCGGCCAAAAAAAGCCTCTTCCAGCAGCCCGGCGGCCGCTGTAAAAGACCGTGATGCCTCCTCGGGTCCGGCTGCGCTCCCCCCTGCAGCGGCGCAAAATTCGAGCCCATACCCGGTAATGACTGCATTCAGCTTCCGCCACAAGGCGGCACGGCCGGCATCATCCTGGAGCGGTTCCTTCAGAAGGATGCCTAAATAAGGCGGCAAAGTGAATATTAATCCCGTATCCGGCTGCCACTGCTGCTCAAGCTCGCTTCTCACCTGCTCTTCACGGATATCTCCGCCCTTATGCAGTCCCTTGAATTCCAGGAGCACGACCTCGCAGCTATGCCCTTCCAGACCAAGCTCCACAGCAGCTTCAGCCCTGGGGGCATCTTCCACCTGCGGCTGCAGCAAATGACGCAGCAAAGTATCCTCATTGCGCACAGTTTCATTGTTCTGCCATTCGCTGGCACGTTCCTCCCGGGATATGGTGTCCCGCAACTCCTGCAAATAGGAGATCAATTCCTCTTCATCCACCGGTTTCAGCAAATACCCGTCAATATGATAGGAAATGGCCCGTTTGGCATATTCGAAGTCCGCATAACCGCTGAGGATCAGCACATGACAGTTAGCGTTTTCTTTACGCAGTTCGCCAACCAGCTCCAGACCATCCATGCCCGGCATACGGATATCAGCAATCATCAGCATGGGTGCAAGTGTCCGGAATTTATCAAGTGCTTCCAGCCCACTCGCGGCTGTCCCGACTACAGTATAGCCATACTCCTCCCATGGAATCAGTGTACGCATCCCTTCCCTCAGTTTGGGCTCGTCATCTACAATCAGCACTTTTATCATCTGCGGTCAACCCCTAAGGCAGAATCCCAGAAGGCCCTTACGGACCCTCCGGCAATTCCAAGATATAGGCCCGAGCTTGCCCAGGCTCTGACTATTTACGGTATTGTGCCAGTTTATCATTTAGTGAACGTGTCTGCCCATAAACTTCCTGATACAGCCCAAACAATCCATCATAGGTTGCGGCTTGCTGAGCATTCGGTTTGTACACTTCTGCAGGACGGATGAAGGCTTCTGCGCATTCACCGAGAGATTCGAACCAGCCGGCACCGTAAGCTGCCAGCATAGCCGCACCCATAGCCGGTCCCTGCTCGCTCTCCAGCTTGATGATCGAAGCATTAAAAATATCCGCCTGCATCTGCAGCCAGGCTTCATTCTTGGCACCTCCGCCAATCGCTACAACCTCGTTAATTTCCTTGCCGGAGTCACGCACGATATCAATAGATTCCCGCAGCGAGAACGTAATTCCCTCCAGCACCGAACGGGTGAAATGAGCCAGAGTATGCCCGGAATCCATGCCGATAAAGCTGCCGCGGATATTAGGATCGGGATACGGAGTACGCTCACCGACAATGTATGGTGTGAACAGAAGACCGCCGCTGCCGGCAGGGATGGAATCGATGCCTTGAAGCAGTTCATCAAAGCTTTTGTCCCCTGCAAAGGTTTCTTTGAACCAGGTGAGACTATAACCAGCAGCCAGTGTAACCCCCATGATGTAGTAGGCATCCTTCTCCCCATGGTTGAAGAAATGGACCTTGCCTTCCAGGTTCAGGTCTTTATTGCTCTCATAGGACAGGATCACACCGGAGGTCCCGATGCTGCACATGGTCCGGCCTTCACCAAGAATGCCGGCACCGAGTGCACCACATGCGTTGTCTGCGCCACCAGCGAATACTTTGGTGGACGGGAGCAGGCCGGATGCTTCAGCAATTTCCGGAAGCAGCGTGCCAGTCTGGTCGAAGGATTCCACAAGCTTTGGACAAAGGGATACCGGCAGGCCGAAGGCCTCAGCGATTTCTGCACTCCATGTTTTGGAGGCCACATCCAGCAGCAGCGTGCCTGCGGCATCGGAATAATCCATGGCGTAATCACCTGTCAGCCGGTAACGAACATAATCCTTCGGCAGAAGGAATAGCTCAGCCTGTGCCAGCACCTCCGGCTCGTTCTCCTGCACCCACAGAATCTTAGGCAGAGTGAAGCCTTCCAGAGCTCGGTTTCTGGCAATTTCGATCAGCTTGGCGCCGAGCGTCTTCTCGATCTTCCGGCATTGCGCCGTAGTCCGGGTGTCGTTCCAGAGAATCGCCGGACGCAGCACCTTGCCTTCACGATCCACCAGCACCAGTCCGTGCATCTGGCCGGAGAAACTGATGCCGTCCACTTGCGACGGGTCCACTCCGGATACTTCAATCAGACGGTGTAAGCTGACCAGCGTTCCCTGTACCCAATCCTCAGGATTCTGCTCACTCCAGTTCGGCTGGGGACGGCTTAAGGGATAGGATTCGGAGTGCTCAAAAGCCACCTTTCCCTGCGGATCTACCAATACAGTTTTTACAGCACTGGTTCCAAGATCGACACCGATTACATATTTCATAATTAGCCTCCTAAAAGTTACTTTTCTATTCAATAGAAAAGGGGCTGCCGAAGAATGCTCTCTTCAGCAACCCCCGTTGCGTTAGTGATCTGCCCAATCTACGGACAGCACCGGTAATCCGGTGTAGTCTTACTCAGCTGTCAGGATGTACTGGTTCAATGTAGCTCTGAGCAGTTCTTGACGTCCGGACTGGTTCGGACGCGGAGTTTCATTGTTCAATGCATAATCAGCCAGCGAAGCCAAGGTTGCTTTGCCGGACACGATGTCAGCGCCTACGCCTTCAGTGAAGCTGCTGTAACGTTTAGCGATGAAGTCGTCGAATACGCGGTCTTCAATCAGCTTAGCGGCAACTTTCAGACCCTTAGCATAGATATCCATACCGGAGATGTGTGCCAGGAACAGGTCCTCAGGCTCGAAGGAAGGACGGCGTACTTTGGAGTCAAAGTTAATACCGCCTTTACCCAGTCCATCATTCTTCAGCACTTCATACAGGGTCAGGGTAGCATCGTAGATGCTTGCAGGGAATTCATCTGTATCCCAGCCGAGAAACGGATCGCCCTGGTTCGCATCCAGCGATCCCAGCATGCCGTTGATGCGGGCTACACGCAGCTCATGCTCGAAAGTATGGCCGGCAAGTGTCGCATGGTTAGCTTCAAGATTCAGCTTGAAGTGTTTATCAAGGTTGTACTTCTGCAGGAACGCGATCGTTGTTGCTGCGTCGAAGTCATATTGATGTTTGGTAGGCTCTTTCGGTTTAGGCTCGATCAGGAACTGGCCGTCGAAGCCGATTTCCTTAGCGTAGTCTACAGCCATGCTGAACAGGCGGGCAATGTTGTCCTGCTCAAGGCCCATATCTGTATTCAGCAGAGTTTCGTAGCCTTCACGGCCGCCCCAGAATACATAGTTGTCAGCGCCCAGACGTTTACCGACTTCCAGACCTTTCTTAACCTGTGCAGCTGCGTGTGCATACACATCAGCGTTGCAGGTGGAGCCTGCACCGTGCATATAGCGCGGGTTGGTGAACATGTTGGCAGTGTTCCACAGCAATTTTTTGCCGGATGCCTTCATGCCTTGTTCAAGGATGTCTACGATGGTATCGATGTTGCTGTAGAACTCGCGCAAAGACGCGCCTTCAGGAGCGATATCCACGTCATGGAAGCAGTAGTAATGCAGGTCCATTTTTTCCATGAACTCAAATGCTGCTTCTGCACGGGCTTTTGCCTTGTCAATCGTGTTCAGCTTATCCCAAGCGCGGACTGCAGTTTCAGCGCCGAACGGATCGGCGCCGCCAGCTGTTAGTGTATGCCAATAAGCCATTGCAAACTTCAGGTGCTCTTCCATGGTTTTGCCGGCTACAATTTCTTTCGGGTTGTAGAATTTGAATGCATAAGGGTTGGTGGAACGGCTTCCCTCGTAAGAGATCTTGCTCACTGATTCAAAATAAGCCATTTGTGTAATCCTCCTCGATATTTTGCTTCGCCCGCAAGCGTTTACAGCAACATCTTAACACATCTTTTTGACTTTGTATATTGGTTAAACAAAGTTTTTTTGTAACTTATAATTTCTCGAATTGGAGCGTCCCGCAGCCCCTGCGGACAATCCTCTCTCTTATTCTTCACTAACATAAAGTACCCCCCGGCCCCTGTGCCTATGCGTCTATTACATTCGGCCCGCAGTCCGGCAAGCTCTAGATTGCTGCTTACGCTTTCTCCTTGTTCAGCATGGTTGCAAGAACTCCTGAAGCCAATTCATATCCAGCGCCACTGTTGCATTTTAGCGCGCATCGCACTAGACTAAGTGGCATACTCTTATGAGAACGTTGCCAAGAAGGAAGTGTAGTTAGTGAAGGTTACGGGTGATCAGGCGCTGGTCAAAAAAATCAATAAATCGATTATTTTACATACGATTCGGATGCAGTCTCCGGTATCTCGGGCCCGGGTATCCGAAATGACCGGACTGAATAAAGCCACCGTATCCAATCTCGTGGCCGAGCTCTGCGGGCAGGAACTGGTCACCGAGGCCGGGCCGGGTGAATCAAGCGGCGGCCGTAAACCGCTGATGCTGCATTTCAACAGCAAGGCTGGCAGTGTAATCGGCATCGAACTGCAGGTGAAGCAGCTGAAGGCGGTCTTATGCGATTTGGACGGGAGCATTCTTCACGAGTTGGACCGCCAGCTGGAAGTCCATGACCTGCCTTATGTATTGGACAAAATGAAGAGTATGATCTCGGAGCTGATTGCAGCAGCCCCTTCCTCGCCATACGGCATAGTGGGGATTGGGGTAGGGGTGCCAGGGATGGTGGATGAACATGGTGTGGTGCTATTCGCACCCAATCTGGGCTGGGAAATGGTCGATCTGCGGGGCATTCTCGAGCAGTCTTTCGAAGTCCCGGTGACGATCGACAACGAGGCGAATGCAGGCGCCCAAGGGGAGCTGAACTTCGGAGCGGCGCGTGATGTGCGCCATCTGCTCTATATCAGTGCAGGCTCGGGGATTGGTTCTGGAATTATTATCGGCGGAGAGCTGTACAAGGGGGCACGCGGATATGCCGGTGAGACCGGCCATATGACTATAGAGGCGGAAGGCAAACCCTGCAGCTGCGGCAGCCGTGGCTGCTGGGAACTATACGCTTCAGAGAAAACTTACGACAATCCCGGGCTGGCGCTGCCTGCCCGCAGCACATCCGAGCTGGTCCGGCATGCACTGGAGGGGCAGGAAGACACATTGTGCCATTTCAATACCATCGGCGAATATCTCGGGATCGGTGTTACCAATCTTATCAACAGCTTTAACCCCGAGCTGATCGTGATTGGCGGTGCTCTATCTGAAGCCGAGCCTTGGCTGGGCGAGCCGCTGCGCAGAGTGGTTGCCGAGCGGACCCTGCCGTATCATAAGCAGCAGCTCGAAATCGTCTTTTCACGGCTGGGCAGCCGCGGGACCATGGTCGGAGCGGGTTTTTCAGCAGTGATGCATTTCCTTGGGAACATCCGGGTGACGCTCTAGGCAAAATTGACGTAAAATTGCCGCAATTATAGGGGCAGCAGTACAGAAAAAGGAAGATCAATCCTTTATAATAGGGGGTAAAAGTGTGACAAATGTCACTACAATCCCTTTTCTGAATGGAGAGAGAGTCCATGACTTATGTTGATACGTCTGATATTTCGGCGCAGATGTTCATCACTGTACTGCTGCTGCTGCTCATCATCGCTCCACTCATTAGCCTCGGCGTTCTTCGCCTGTTCCAGTCGAAAAAAAAATCAGGATTGCTGCTTATTACCTGCGGAATTGCTGTCTATGCCCTTTTTCAAATCATTATGTATATTTACAGCTAAACCGCTCCACCCCCGGGTACTTCTCGCCCAAACTGCTAATCTTAAATCCGCAATGGCTATAAAAACCCACAGCTTCCCGGTCCGTCTCAGCCTGAAGCGTTTCGATGCCGCCGCATTTCCGGAGTTCTCCGATCATTGCAGCACCAATTCCACGGCCCCGCCAGCGGGTCTGAACGGCGATATGCAGGATTTCCGCTTCCGTTCCCGGACCTCGCCGGATGCCGATCAATCCCGCCAGTTCACCATCTATGAAGGTGCCCTGCAGTTCCCGTGAATCTTCAGCAAGATAGCGGTCCACTTCCTCCCGTACACGCTCCTCGTCCGCCATCATGCACTCTGCAAGCAGCCGTTCAACAGCATTCCTATCCCAATAATTTTCCAAACTGATCAACATTCCTCATCGCCTCCTTATCCTAATATGTATACAAAAAGCCGCCTCCAGCGCGGAAGCGGCCCTTGTTTCCTCAAGCAGAGGAGTACCTGGTCTGACGATTATACAGTAGCCAACGCCTTGTCGAATTGGGTTTTATTCATGCCAACGATTTTGAAATCGCCGATGACGGTTACAGGTACAGCCCGCATCCCCATATCCCACACCTGCTGGGCAAAATCATCATTTTGTTCAATGTTGCGCTCCTCGTAGGAGACGCCCTTCTCACTCAGGAAGCTTTTGACCTGACGGCAATGGGGACAGTTGGTCGAGGTGTATACAATTACGTTTTCCATGTTCTAATCTCCTCCTAAAAGCTTTATCGACTTACACTAAAACATCAGCTTACTATATTATAGCACCGTGGTGCCTGCAATACCAAGGGCATTTTACAAAATAACTGCACTGTGCTCCAGGCTCTCAATGTACTTCTCAGCATCCATAGCCGCCATACATCCGCTGCCCGCTGCGGTAATCGCTTGTTTGTAACGGGTATCCTGTACATCTCCGCAAGCGAAGACGCCGGGAATGTTGGTTTCGGAAGTGCCTGGATTCGTGACGATATAGCCGTTCGCATCCGTCGTAATCTGTCCGCCAAGGAATGCCGTATTCGGATGATGCCCAATAGCGACAAACACACCGCTGGCCTCAATGAACTCTTCTTCCCCGGTTTCATTATTAAGCACTTTAATTCCGTTCACACCTCTATCGCCGGCAGTTACTTCCAGCGGAGTGCGGTTCAGGCCCCAGGCAACCTTTTCATTGTCACGGACCCGGTCCTGCATGATTTTGGAAGCACGAAGTTCTTCACGACGGTGCACAAGGGTTACTTTGGAAGCAAAACGGGTCAGGAAACCCGCCTCTTCAAGAGCTGAGTCGCCGCCGCCGACCACCACGATCTCTTTGCCCCGGAAGAAAAATCCGTCGCAGGTTGCACAAGTGCTGACACCGCGTCCGATATTATCCTGTTCACCCGGGATGCCCAGGTATTTAGCTGTTGCACCTGTCGAGAGAATCAGAGTATCCGTAGTCAGTGCGCCCATCCCTTCAACATTCAGCTTAAAAGGGCGTTCCCCAAGCTCTACACTGTTCACCCAGCCTGTAACAAACTTGGCACCAAAGCGTTCAGCCTGCTTGCGCATATTATCCATGAGCTCCGGACCCATGATGCCATCGGGGAATCCTGGAAAATTCTCCACTTCCGTGGTGGTGGTAAGCTGTCCGCCCGGCTGAGGCCCTTCAATAACCAATGGATTCAGATTGGCACGGGCCAGGTAGATGGCCGCAGTCAATCCGGCAGGGCCGGTTCCGATAATAATTGATTTATACATGACTATATCCTCCTTGAGATGGACGGCTAAGGCACCGCTCTATATTTCCTTAATTAAAATTATTATAATGTAGTACTAATTATGCTCATCTCAAGGGAATCTGTCAATATGCCAGACACGATGTAATCGCTCTATTTTGTGAACAATTCAATTTTAAGCAACCTATTAGGAGAAATGGGTAAACAGTAAGGATTCCAGACCTTTTTTAACGCAAAAGTCTCAGTCCGTTCAGGATGACAAGGATCGTGCTGCCTTCGTGGCCAACGACTCCAAACGGAAGGGCAATCCCCTGTAAAAAGTTGCTCAGCATCAAGGTAGCTATGACCGTGACGGCAAAGATCATATTCTGCTTCACGATCCGCTGGGTACGGCGGGCCAGCTTAATTGTTGAGGCGATTTCCTCAATATTGTCATTCATCAATACCACATCGGCAATCTCCAGTGCTGCGCCGCTTCCGTTCATGCCCATCCCCATGCCAACTGTGGCTGTAGCGAGTGCCGGAGCATCATTCACCCCGTCCCCGACCATAATTACATTCCCGTATTGTTCACGCAGTGCTTTGATGTGCGTCACTTTGTCCTCAGGCAGCAGTCCTGCGAATACAAGATCCACACCGGTCTGCCCGGCTATCACTTCTGCTGTCGCCACGCGGTCACCCGTCAGCATAGCCACTTTAATGCCAAGCTGCTGCAGCTTCCGAACCGCCGCAACCGCCTGCAGACGCACCGTATCCTGGAGCGCAATCATCCCGGCAATCCGTTCGCCGTCGAGAATCAGCGATACTGTCTTGCCTTCGCTCTCCAGCTGCTTGCGGAGCGATCTCCACTGCTCATCCTGGAGTTCATTACGTTCATCCAGCAAATTGGACTTGCCGATTCTCCACAGCTGCCCTGCGATCAGTCCTTCAATCCCCCAGCCGGTAACCGATGTGCTCTCTTCAATTACATGCAGCACAAGGTGTTCTTCCTCTGCCTTGCGGACAATTGCCTCTGCCAGCGGATGGCGGGACAGCTTCTCAATCGACGCGCTGACCCTCAGCAGCTCATTGCGGTCATACTCTTCTCCGGCTATAAAATCAGTCACCTGCGGAAGCCCAGCAGTCAAAGTCCCGGTCTTGTCAAAAGCAACTACCGAGGTTTTCGCCATATTCTCCAAATGGACGCCGCCTTTGAAAAGAATGCCTTTCCGGGCACTTTTAGAGATTGCCGACAGCATGGCTGGCATAATGGATGAAACCAAGGCGCAAGGAGAAGCCACTACAAGAAACACCATTGCTTTATAGAAGGTAGCGCTCCAGCTCCAGTCCAGAACTAATGGCGGCAGTGCAATCAGTACGATCGTCGCAGCAACCACTACACGGGCATAGATGGACTCCAGCCGTTTGATAAAGCGTTGCGATTCGGGCACCTCGGTTTCGGCTTCTTCCACCATTTTGATAATTTTCGAAAACAAAGTGTTCTCCGCAGACTTGGTCACCTCTATATACAGCGGGCCTTCCCCATTGATGGTTCCGGCAAACACATCGCTGCCCGTACTTTTCTCTACAGGCAGGGATTCACCCGTGATGGATGCCTGGTTGACCGCCGATTCTCCCCGGTAGACGGTACCGTCTGCCGGAATAAGCTCACCCGGACGCACAAGCAGCAGATCTCCTACAGCGAGCAGATCAATCGCTACCTCACTCATAATCCCTTTTTCGATACGAACGGCAGTCGCCGGCTTCAGAGCCAGCAGTGATGAGATATCCTTCTTGCTGCGCTCCATCGTATAGCTCTCCAGGGCCCCGCTCAGCGCAAAAATAAAGATCAGCATCGCGCCTTCATTCCAGTACCCGATTGATGCGGCGCCCAGTGCGGCAGCAATCATCAGAAGGTTCACGTCCAGATCACGTTCCTTGACAAGTGTCTCCACGCCTTCTTTCGCCTTGATCCATCCGCCTACCGTGTAAGAAACCACATACAGAAGAACCGAGAACACCTCCGACCAGCCACTGACGGCCCAGGCGATCAGCATGAGGAGCCCGCTGCCAAGTGCAGCCTGCATTTCGGAATTGTGGAGCATGGCTTTGGGATCAAAACGGCGCGGCTGCGGGGTACGCGGCTGCTGCGCGCCTTCTCCCCGCGCCATGGATTTAGGCAGTTGTTTGGATGTAGCTTGCATAAGTAAATCACACTCCTGATTCATTTTTTTTGAAATACTGACTGAGAATGAGAGCCATTCTTAAGGCCCTTAAAATGACACATGCTGCCCCGGCTCAGCCGGGACAGCATGGTAAATGAGAATGATAATCGTTGTTGCCATTGTACAATTTTATTTCCTTAGTGCAACTTATAGCTATAATATATCACGATCTGCGAAAAAGTAAAGCCAGAACCAGACCTGATTTGAGATGCTTATTCTTAGACTCCAGGTGCGTAATCCCCTCTTTTTAGGATATTAATCTTTAACAGGATGAATAGCTATATACAGTTAACTAATATTATGTAAAAAAGCAGCCCGATCATGTTGGGATCTCGGGCTGCATGCTTCATGAATTTAAACTATAGTGTAACTTCTACTTTTACTGCTGCTTTTCCAGGATAGGCGGGTACGATGTTACCTTCCAGCCGCTGGCCATCGACACGGATTTCCTTCACACCCTTGCAGCTGCGAGAGCTGTTGGTCACGGAAATCTCATACAGGCAGCCGCGGAATTTCCGGCTCACCTTGAAGCCTTCCCACTCCGCAGGAATGCATGGATCAATGGACAGTCCCTCCAATACAGGCTTAATTCCCATAATATACTGGGTTGCGGCGATATACATCCATGCGGCAGTACCGGTCAGCCAGGAGACGTTAGCCAGTCCGAACTTGTCAGACTCAGGTCCGAACAGATTGGACGCATAGACGAACGGCTCTGCTTTGTAACGCCATAATCCAGCCTGCTCCATAGCGACGTTCGGAATCAGCTGGCGGTAATATTTGTAGGCCTGATCGCCTCTTCCCAGCAAGCATTCGGCAATAATAGCCCAGGTGTTGGCATGGCAGAAGACCGCTCCATTCTCCCCAGTGCCTTTATTATAATTGGTCAGCGGGTCCGCAGGATCCGGGAAGGTCGTGATGGAAGGATGCAGCTTCTTAATGCCCAGCTCTGTATCCAGAATATCACGCACACTGTCCATGGCCTGCACAGCTTTATCCGGGTCAGCCATGCCGGACAGGGTGGCCCAGGTTTGCGCATTGAGCCAGATTTTGGCCTCGTCATGCTCGTCTGTCCCCAGGAAACGCCCGTCATCCATCACCGCCCGCCGGAACCAGCGTCCATCCCAGCCCAGACTGTTCACCAGCTGCTTCTGATTCTCGTACAGAGCTTCATAGTCTGCCACATGCTCTGGATGACCGGATGCCACAGCCAGATCCTTCATGCGCAGAAGCACTGTTCCGAGCTGCATCGCAGTCCAGATGCTCTCCCCTTTGCCCTGGCGGCAGACCCGGAAAAGCTGGTCGTTCCAGTCCGAGCGCAGCATTAGCGGAAAGCCGTTGGGTCCCCTATGAGAGGCAGTGTAATCGATGGCACGTTTCAAATGCTCATATAGCGTGCCTTCACCGCCATCATAAAAGGGAAGGCTCTCCATCAGAAACCCTGCATCGCCGGTCTCCGCAAAAATATCCCATACGGCAAGCGCCGTCCACAGATGGTCATCGGAATGAATGCTGGTCACCGGGTCCCATCCCTCATTCGGGAAGAAATAATGGTTCACATGCCCATCCTGATATTGCTGCCCCAGCAGCAAACGGACTTTCTCTTTTGCCGCCTCGGGATCAAGCGGGACGACAGCTAATATATCCTGGGCCGTGTCGCGGAAACCCACTCCCCGGAAGGTACCGGTGGCATAGAAGGAGATATTGCGTGAAAAGAGGAAGTTCCGCTGTGCCTGATACGGATTCCATAGGTTGATCATCCGCTGCGCATCTTGATCCGGCAACTCGCACTTCCATCCGCCCAGATAATGGTCCCAGTTCTCCTTAAGCCCCGCATAAGAGCGGGCGACGAAATCCTCCTCACGCGAATGGGCGATGGCCCGCGCCACTTCTGCTTCGTTCATCGCCGTCCCGAGAAAGAAATTCACGGTGCGGGTTTCGCCGGGCTGCAGGGTCACCTGTACCTGGAGCGCACCGCAGGGGTCCCCGCCCAGGAGTGTTGAGCCCTTGCAGCCTCCCTGCTCAACGGCAACAGGATTGGACTCACTCCGGTAGCTGCCGATAAATTCTTCACGGTCACCGTCATAGCTGTACAGCGGCGCATCGGACATCATATACACCAGCGGTGTCTCGTCCGGCTTCGGCTGATTTTCCACACCGTATTTGTAGACAAGTGCTTCCCCGGGGTGATATTGCACGGATACCTGATGCTTGTTGTAGCACTGCCACTGCAGCTCCCGCATGAATTCCATCATCCCAAACTCGGCGTAGGCATACACATTCAGTATCTTCACCGCGGGACTGTTGTTGGTCAGCGTCAGATTCCAGATTAATGAGTTCTCATAAGGTCCGACAAAATAGACCGTCCGTGCTGAAATTTCATCCTCCCTCGCCTCGAAACGGGTATAGCCCAGGCCGTGGCTGCTTTTCCATTCCTGCGGCTTCTGGAAGGCTGGCTCATAGGTAGGACACCAGTAACTGCCCGTACCGGCATCCTGAAGATAAATATAAGGACCGGAGCGGTCGGTGGGCAGATGAAAAAAACGGTAGCGGGTAATCCGCCAGATCTGGGGCGATTTATAAAAAGCGACTCCACCGCCCGCATGGGACAACATGGTGTGGAATGTGCCGTTGGACAAGTAATTCATCCATGGCGTCGGCATATCATGACGCTTGAACTCCACTTCCTTCGCTTCGTCACGGAACGAGAAATACGCGTCCAGCTCCTCCATGCGGGCAAGCTTAACTTCACCAGCAGTTTTCGCGGCAGCCTTCTTGAGCTCTTCGCGGCCTGACTGGCCGGCTGGACTTAAGGGTCCGGATTGCTTCATCATTGGTTTGGCTCCTCTCGGGTTCGCAATGCTTACTTGGGCTCAACCTCATCCATCGTCATGCGGAACTCCAAATCGTTCATATACGTTCCGTCCCTGTTCAAGAAGACCATGCCAAAAGCAATGTCCTCCTCGCCTCCCTGCACAATAGCAATCAGCCGATTGGTTCCGCTTCTCAGTTCAATCTCCTTCTCCGGTGCGGCAACCTGTTGACCGTTCATATATATCTCAAATGCACAGTCCGATTTCACCCGCAGGGAGCCGGTGCGGATGGCTGAAGTCCCTATACCCGCTTCGGGAAGATGTACAAAGCAGCTCAGGAACAGCGGACGGCCTGCCGGGTCAGGAATTAGCAGTGTTCCGCCCTCGCGCCGTTCTTTTTTCTTCATCCAGCCGTACAGGCCTTCGCCCAGATTGTTCAAGGAAAATGCCGGATCGGTGTAGTATTCCTTCATGGCCTGGTAATCCACATAAGGCGGGCAGTACAGCGTCATTGCCGCTTCCACCGCCCATTCCGCATCACCTTTATCGCGGATCAGCAGTTCGTCCGCGAAGGACGCTCCGAGATTAGCGAGCAGGCGGGTATAGAGCCGCAGGCTTTTCTCGCTGTCGGAGTCCATAAGCAGCTGCGAGCAGATGATCTCCCCCTCCCCTGCGGTCAGCCGGATCAGAAAGGCTCCAGGCTCGCAGGCCTTGTCGCGGTTCAGCTCGACCAGCGCCAGCCTGCTGTATTCTCCGGTGTGCTGCCCGGCAAAGTAATCCTTCCAGGCGGTCCCCTCCACGCTGGTACACAGAACCTCAGCGTCCGGAACTTCCAGCCTGTACGCCGCCAGCTCCCGGTTCACTACGTCCCGGGGCGAGAGATGCACCTTGTCGAACCCGAACAGGTCGACAGGGCTGATTCCGCGGACGGCGGCGTGAGCGTAGTCCGCCTCCAGGTGGTACGTCCCGTGCGGTGCGATGCGCACGGGGCGTTCCAGCAGGCGGGCAAGCGCCTCCTGCCCGCCGGGTTCTGCCGGCAGCACGAGCACTCTGCTGCCGGCACTTGCAGCCTGCCGGACGGCTTCCGCCGCGCCCGGGCCGTTCAGCAGCGCGGCCTCCACCACGAGGAGACCGGGATTCAGGCTGGATAAGCCTGCGGCGCTATCCAGCCTTGTGCCCTTCAGGCGAAGCTTGCCGAGCAGAGCTTCCGCCGCCCCGCCGCTGCGGACCCATACCGCAGCGGGCAGGGGTGCCGCAGCCGCGTAATCGGCGCGGCCCGCGTATTGGAGCAGACTCCGCAGCAGCAGACAGGCCTGGGGGATCTGCTGGATATGGTCCATAATCTCCAGCTGATTGGCCAGGAACATTCCTGCACCGCTGCGGTATTCCAGAAGCGGCGACCACAGGTCTCCGCCGTCCCCGAAATCACCGCTGCTGCACTCCAGCAGGAGGGTAAAGTCTCCCGTCACAGGCTTTTCAAAGGCAGCCTTAATAATCGGCACCGGCCCTTCCTCGCGAAGCTCCTCATGCCAGAACATGAGATCCTTATCTCCAAGACCTTGGAGCACGGAATGTCCATAATCCCCCGCATGGGCACGGATGAATTCTCTGCGGACCAGCGGAAGCTTGCCAAGCGAAAGATGAAGCTGCTCCAGCAGCAGCAGCCTGCCGCCCTTCTCTACAAAAGCTCGCAGCTGACGGTCCAGCTCCCCGTCCCCATCCTGCATTTTACTGCCGACGATCAAGAGGATGCCGCCCGGCAACTGCTCTATGGCTTCTGCCTCCACCCGGATCAGGTTGGGGACCAGAACGCAGATGGATTGATAGTCCTTTTCGGAACCTATATAAACAGCGGGAAGTCCTAATTCGACCGGCTTGGTCTTAAAGCTGCCGGACAGCAGCCGGTACCTAAGGTTAAGCTCATGCTTCAGCTCTCCGCCGTGGAACAGCCTTGCAGTAAGGACTGCTTCTCCTTCGCGGGCGACGGCATCCGGCATCCACTCCAGGCGGATACTCCGGCGTTCGGCAGGTTCTTGACGGAACCCGAAATTCTGTGTATGCACCACCCGCCCGTCCTGCTGCACAGTACACTCAATGGTCACCGCTTGTTCCGCCAGCGTATCGTTATAGACATCGAAGCTGCGGCGGATCTTCGAGTCGTCGAAGAAGCAGCGGTTATACTCGGCAGCAATCATCGTTATCGGCTTGAAGGCCTCCGACATGACTGCAAAGGATGGATTGACCCGGTAGACCGGATATTCCTCCGGCAGCAGCCCGTTATTCAGTGAAAGCGAGTATGCCGGAATAAGCGCAGGCTTAGGGCCTGGCGTTGTCAGGTCGGCAGGCGGCAGGAAAATATTCCGGTCAGGCATTGACCGCATAAAATAATGGGCGAAGTTGAAGGTGGCGATGCCGGATACCCCCTGTCGCCGCGCGTATTCTATGAACAGCCGCTCCTTCTGTGCAAGGCCGGCAGCACTTGCGTCTGTATCGCGATATGCGCCAAGTCCCGTATACATGCTGCTGTTCTGCGGGCAAATGTACCACCAGCTGCCATGCTCTCCAAAGGTAAGCGGGACTGTGCGGTCCCACTGGGAGATCGTGCCGTCAATGTTATAGTGGCGGCTCTCCACTTCTGTAAGCTCCTTGGAGAGCAGGCGGTTATCCCCTTCCACCATAATCGGACGGGTGGAATCCAGCGCTCTCATAATATCTATCAGACCCGGAATGTATGGTTTGTAGTCATTCCGCCCGTCCACCCACCGCATCTCGTTCTGTACACTCCACAGGATGACGGAAGGATGGTTTTTATCCCGCTGCACTAGCCGCCGTACATGAGCCTTGCAATTGGCTATGAAATCCGGATGGGCGGCGTCCATTGTTTTGGCAGAGCCATAGATGGCGCTCTCGTCAACGATGAGCATCCCCTCTTCATCGGCAATCCGCAAATAATCCGCAGGATATGGCTCGGCATGCAGCCGGATGCTGTTGACACCTGCCTGTCTGCACATACGGTACCAATTGCGGATGTAATCCTCTGTCTGCTGTGCCGCCCCCTGGAAATGCCAGGAGTCTCCGCGCAGGTTGACCGGAATTCCGTTCAGCATAAACTGTGAGCCTTTGCACCAGAATTCCCTGAAGCCGAACGTCTCGGTCCGGCGGTCGAGGATTTCCTCCCCTGCCCGAAGCTCCAGCTCCAGATCATACAGAACCGGAGTTTCCGGGCTCCACAACTTGGCTTCCTGCCAGGGTAAAACAAACCGGGCTTCCTGCCACTTCCGGTGATCTGTGTTCTCACATAATTGCCGGCCTTTCACAGCCTCCTGAGACACCGCTGTTGCACCAGCCTCTGCTTCAAGAACCGGCAGTTCCCCTTTTCCATCCATAGGCAAGGTGCCCGTTCGATGCTCCTTCACTTTAAGGATGACCTGCAGCGAATCCGCCGTTGAGGTAGCGGGCTCCATTCCTATCAGTGCATCCACCTCCAGGAGGCCTTGGCGGAAAAGGGTGCGGATTGTGATATCCTCCAGCGTTACAGGCGGATAGCCTTCGAGGAATACATCCTGCCATATCCCCCTTGAGATCCTGCCGAACCAGGAGCCGGCAAGGCCCGTAATCTTCTTATCCCCTGAGGGAAGCACCGTTTGATCAAAGCTTCCGCAGACCACATGCAGGTGCTGCTCCTGACCTGGCTTCACCCTGGTGCTGATATCCAGCCGCAAGGGCAGATACCCGTCCTCCCAGATGGCGACCCGCTCCCGGTCCAGATACACAGCCGCCTTCTGCATCATTCCATCGAAACGCAGGACCACCCGCTGCCCCAGCATACCCTCCGGGATCTGAAAGGACCGGTGCAGTACACCGGCCTCCGCTGCATCCCATTCGCTAGGATAGCCGTATACATCCAGCGGGGCGAACCCGTACTCCGCGATTTCCCCGAACCTTCTGCCGAACGGCTGCGGATAGCTGTGGCGCCAGCTTGAAGGAACCTGGATCTTGCGGGCTTCATACACCAGTCTCTCAGGAAGTGTCCGGCAGAGCGGCTGATCGTAGAGCGGCATGAAATCCCATTCACCGTTTAAACATAACGAGGTGTGCATCCTCTATTCACTCTCCTTTTTGCCGGCAGGAACCGGTATGTTAAGCACGATAGTGAGCTTTTTCCAAATTTCCTGGTCAGCCGGGGCATCCATCCATTTCATAAAATGCGGGTCCATTACTTCCCCCCATTGATCCGGTCTGAGATTCGTTGCGAGCTTTCCCGCATAAGGCGCCGGCTCCACCGTACTGGGCAGCTCGGCATAAAAGAACAGCAGGTTCTCATGAAGTCCGATGATTCCGTATTTGTCACCGTCTCCCGGGCGCTCCTCCTGATATTGGTAGTGATAATAGATATAGCTTGAAACCTGTTCCGGCTTCAAAAGCGCCACCCGTCCAAAGGGAGTACTCTCCTGTTGAGTGCGCTTCCAATGCTGCCCGGAAACCGGCTGCTGGTAGTGGAAAATGTCCATCATGGGCACCCACCATCTGGGCTGCTGTCCTCCCGGCCAAACCTTGAGCAGCTCCTCCCCATCTGCAAACAGCCGCTCCGGTTCATGCCGCTCTCCGCCGCATTCGTAATAAAGAAACAACTCGTTCCCTTCCTGGAATACGCTTAGCCGCGAAATATCCAGCATTTCCATTCGTTCATTCAGCAATGGGAGCCGGGATTGAAAAAAGAGCTCTGGAATCCCGCCCTCCCTGCACTCGGCCCTGTATAAACAGCGCTGCATAGTCACCCTCCAGCCTTATGTCATCTTCCTCTTCAGAGTAGCGCATCCGGCGGGCCGCTTCCTTGACGATCAGGACCATCTTTAGCATAATAACGACATGACAAAAAAACTCTATGCACGGGATCTGGGACTCGAACCCGGCTTCACTTTCCGTATTCAAAAATGCCCGCTGACGCATGATTATTATGTGCACTGCCATGATTTCTCGGAACTGGTGGTCATTCTGGAGGGAAGCGCAATTCATATCATTGAAGGAAAGGAGTACCCCGTTTCTGCGGGTCAGGTGTTTTTTATACACAGTGATATTTCCCACGGCTACAAAAATGTGCAGAATATTCAATACGTCAATGTCATGTTCCATCCCGACCAGCTGCTCCAGCTGCCAGAGCTTAAGCTTCTCCCGGGATTCCAGGCACTGTTTTATCTGGAGCCCTTTTTCCGCAAGGAAATGTTCTTCAAAGGCATGCTCGCTCTGCAGCCTGCTCAGCTTGATGAGGTGAATCTTTTGCTGGACCGGATTCTGGAGGAGCATGACCGGCAAATTGACGGCTACCGGCTGATGATCCGCACCTATTTCACGGCGCTCGTCGGCACGCTGTCACGGTATTACCGGCAGAATGGGGGCGGGACCGAGAACAAGGCACTGCGGATCGGGGAGGCGATCACCTATATTGAGGAGCATTTTTTGCAGCCTGTCTCTCTGCAGGGTCTGGCCGATCTGGCTTATATGTCCAAGCGCCAGTTCCTCCGTGTGTTCACCCGGAATTATCATACGACACCTATGGATTACGTTATCCGCAAAAGGCTGGACTACTCCTGCACGCTGCTGCGCAATCCAGAGCTGTCCATCTCGCAGGTGGCTATGGACAGCGGCTTCCGGGATCACAACTATTATTCCAGGCAATTCAGAAAAGTGTTCCAGTGCTCGCCTTCGGAATATCGGGTACATAAGGCGGGGCTGTGATTGCAGGCCGTCTATGTACAAGAATCTTGCTAATAGCCGCCGTCTCTAGCATTGTTCATAATGAAATCATTGAATAATCAGGAGGTTGAAATGTTATGAAAGTCAAGCTTGATCTTTTTCCGGGCGGTGTTACTAAAGCGCTAACAACGAGCTGGGATGACGGCAGAATCTATGACAGACAGCTTGTGGCGATACTGAACCGGCAGGGTCTGAAGGGCACCTTTCATTTGAATTCAGGGTTTTTCGGCAAGGAAAGCTATATCCTCGGAGAAGAAGTGTCATCCCTCTACAAGGGTCATGAAATATCCGCACATACCAGCACTCATCCCTTTCTTTCCATGACCCCCCGGGCGGGTATTGCTGATGAAATTCTGAAGGACCGCGGGCATCTGGAAACCCTTGCGGGCTATCCCGTGAGAGGTATGTCCTATCCGTTCGGTGACTACAGTGATGAGGTGCTGAGCATTCTTCCTGCACTGGGAATCGAGTATTCACGCACTGTGCAATCCCACGGCGGCTTCACCTTGCCGGATCATCTGCTGGCTTGGCACCCCACCTGTCATCACCGTGATATGCTGCCGCTCGGACAACGATTCTTGGAGGAGAAGCCCAGACATTCGCGGATGCAGCTCCTATATGTCTGGGGGCATAGCTATGAATTCAACGACAATCACAACTGGGAGGAATTAGAACAGTTCGCCGGCCTGATGGGCGGTCGTCAGGAGATCTGGTATGCGACCAATATCGAGATTGCCGACTATCTGTCTGCTGTACGGGGGTTGCGCTTCTCCGCTTCCCAAGCCATCGTGTATAATCCGTCAGCAGTAGATGTATGGATCACGGCAGAGGACCAGCCCCGCCAGATATCCGCAGGCGCTACGGTGCGGCTGGATTAAAGCAGGATGCGGCTGGAGCTTGCAGACAAAGGCTGAATTTCAACAGGAGTGTTTCCAACGATAATGGCCTGGGCTGAAGCAGATCCACCTGCGATGCTTCAACAACGGTATTTCTGCCGTTGTTACGGAGCAGATCCACCTGCGGCGCTTCCACAACGGCATTTCTGCCGTTGTTTCGGAGAGAACCCCTCCTTTGGCCGATTCAGCTTTTATTCGCAGCAGCAGATCATCATTCACTAAATAAAAAGAGACCCGATTTCTTCCTGCACCAGCCGCAGAAGAGATCGGGTTTCCTTGTTAAAGTGTGTGTTATCAACACATAGCTGGACTAGCTGCTCAGCCATCCTCCGGCGGCTGGCTTAGCCTGATCCTGCCGGGCCATCCAGGTCAGGCAGGCTGCCCGCAGCAGCGCTTCTGTCCGCTGGCCCGCGCTGCAAAAGATCCCGCCGAAGCCGATCCGGTACAGATCGGCCAGCGCATACGCCGCCGGGGCACCGGCGGCGAGCAGTACCGCCGCCGGCTTCACGCGCTGCACGGCGGCCAGGATCTCTTCCGCCGCCTTGGCGAAGCCTCCGGCGGCGTCTTCCGGCGCGGCTTCACCTGCCGCGCCGTCCAGCACCAGGAAATCGGCGATGCGCGCGATTTCCCCCGCGGCGGCGCGCTCCACATCGGGCGGAATCATCGCCCCGATGCGGCACGCCGCCGCGTAAGCGTGGCCGAGGGTCTGTTCGGCCACGCCCTCGATGAATTCGCGCTGCGCCGCGAATTCGGCTGCGCTGGCGGGATACGGCGCCAGCAGGTCCACGCGGCAGTCGCCGCCCAGGCGCTGGCGCTCCGCGACCGAAGCGAAAAGCGCCTCAAGCTGCGCATCCTGCAGCGCAGCCTGCCTGGCCGGCTGATCGGCCAGCTCCGGCATGAAGGGCAGCATAACGGCGGCCCAGGCCCCGTCCGCCGACTCCAGCAGTGCTGCTGCTGATGCACGCAACCGATAATAGATCCGCTGCAGAATCCGTTCCTCCTGCTCGGCGGTTTCGCTGAACAGCCAGCCCGCGTAGAGTTCGTTCACCTCAGGAGCAAACAGCCACTCCCCGCTGCGGATTAGGCAGGGGCCCGCAGGCAACGCTCCAGGTTCTTCCCGCAGAACCGTCCGCTCCTCGCGCCCATCCCGCAGCACCAAAAAAGCCGGACGTTCACCCGGACGTCTGAAATAAGCACGGTGCATCGGCTCGATTAAGCTTGTGCGCTCTCCTTCAGCAATAAACTCTGCAGCTGCGGAAGCCACAGACGCAGATTGGCTCATTTCTACCCCAATTGCCCGATCTCCGGCAAGATACTTGAACGGACGCTCTTCCTTATTCCGGTTATGCTCCTGCTCGCGTTCACCCTTCATTTCCGCACCCACCTTTTTAGCTTTGGATTGCTGCCGGCTTCCTTCGGGCTTCAGACCACCACCGGCATCGTCTGCATACTTCATCTTATAAATACGGGAACCCGCAGCAAAATATGCAAGCGTTACCAATTTATTAGGGGAACAATGCGGGGGAAAGTGTAACTCTGCCGCCGATCCCTTTTTAAGGAATAGGCATACAGCGCAAGTGATATCCTGCATTATTTAAGCGGATAAGCAGCAGCTACATTTCATGAAAAAGGCCACTATCCCATTACGCCGCTCACCGATCGATGAACGATTGCGTATTTGGATAGTGGCCTGTACACACTCTGACTTATTGTTGGCTGGCTGCGATGGCCTGCTCCAGATCATATAGAATATCGTCGATGGATTCTGTACCGATGGAGAGCCGGATTAATTCCGGGGTAACCCCCGCGGCAATCTGTTCCTCATCCGAAAGCTGCTGATGCGTGGTGCTCGCCGGATGAATAATCAGCGATTTGGAATCACCGACATTGGCCAAGTGGGAGAACAGCTTCACGCTCTCAATCAGCTTAACCCCGTTAGCCGCTCCGCCCTTGATTCCGAAAGTGAGAATAGCGCCCTGCCCCTTGGGGAGATACTTCCGGGCCAGCTCATACGATGGATGGCTTGGAAGTCCCACATAGCTGACCCAGTCCACAGCTTCATGCTGCTCCAGATAGCGGGCTACCTTCAGTGCATTCTCACTGTGACGCTCCATTCTCAAATGAAGGGTTTCTAGGCCCTGCAGCAGCAGCCAGGAGTTGAACGGCGAGATCGCTGCACCCAAATCACGCAGCAATTGTACGCGTGCTTTGATGATATAGGCAACCGGTCCTACAGCTTCCGCATAGACCAGTCCGTGATAGCTTGGATCAGGTTCGGTCAGGCCGGGGAATCGTCCGCTTGCCTTCCAATCAAACTTGCCGCTGTCCACAATCACCCCGCCGATGGAGGTTCCGTGTCCGCCAATAAATTTGGTAGCAGAATGGACAACAATATCTGCACCAAATTCAATAGGACGAAGCAAGTACGGACTTGGGAACGTATTGTCCACAATCAGCGGGATTCCATGCTCATGGGCGATAGCCGCCACCGCTTCGATATCCAGCACATTTCCCTGCGGATTGCCGATGGTTTCGGCGTACAGGGCCTTTGTCTTGTCCGTTATCGCACTGCGGAAGTTCTCCGGATCATCTGAATCCACAAAGTGCACCTTGATTCCCAGCTTCGGAAGTGTAGTGGAGAACAAATTATAAGTACCGCCATACAGGCTGGCAGATGAGACAATCTCATCTCCGGCCCCGGCAATATTAAGGATGGAAAAAGAAATTGCCGCTGACCCGGAAGCTGTCGCAAGCGCACCCGCCCCGCCTTCCAGTGCAGCAATACGCTGCTCGAAAACATCGGTGGTCGGATTCATCAGACGGGTATAGATGTTGCCGAACTCCTTCAGCGCGAACAAATTGGCGGCATGCTCGGCGTCACGGAATCCGTAGGAAGTGGTCTGGTAGAGCGGTACTGCACGTGCGAAGGTAGTAGGATCAATCTCCTGGCCTGCATGCACGGCTAACGTTTCAAATGACAGCTTGCGGTCTTCTGACAATGGGTTTTCCTCCCTTGATCTGTGTGATGGTAAACCTTAACAACTAAGAATTGTACCTATTCTCTCACAATCTATGTTATTTGGGAAGAAAAATATCTCATTATTCCAATGTGTTTTATTCAGTTGAGAAGAACTGTGATTCGCAACATCCCGCCATGGTAAGCGTTCTCAAATGTATCGAAGCCAAACTCAAGGCTCTCCTTCGGAATTCCATCTTCTGATGAAGCTGCGTAAGCGGCAAAAGTAGTCATCCGGTAAATTGATCTCGCCGCAAATAGAAATATACCAGATTGTCTACAAGCTCCGCCTCTCTAGAGAATCCCAACGCCATCAGCAGGCGTATGGATCTGTCATTCCCGGGATCAACTGTAGCTTCGATGACCTCAAGCCCCATCTGTTCAAATCCAAATTGGATCACCGGATGAAGTGCTTCCGTCATCAGACCCTTGCCCCAGAAGGCTCTGGACAGATCGTAGCCAATTTCAGCTGTGCCTGAGGTTCCAGTTCTCCAGCAATGATATCCACAGGTTCCCGCCATTCGCTCCTGCTGCTTATCGAATATTCCCCAGCGGCAGCCTGAATCGTCGATGTGAAACTGGATCATTTCATCGGCTTCGGCAATATCCCGGCAGGGCGGAATATCCATATAGCGCGTTACTTCTTCATCCGAGAAATGCTGGAATACAGCCTCATTATCTTCCAGCGTAAGTACTCTTAACCTCAGTCTATCTGTTTCAATAACAGGGTAATTCATCTTCGTCAATAGCCTCTTCTCCGCCTTCTCATTTCCTAGAGAATCCTATTAATTCTCATGCAATAAAAAAAGGCTGCAGCGTCCCTGATACAATGACGCTGCAGCCGCCTTTTTGAAACTAACGATATTAATAGTTGCTCTGGCTCTGTTCGCCTTTGGCAATAGCCACTCCGCCGCTGGTGCCGATGCGGGTTGCGCCTGCTCCAACCATAACCAGCGCATCTTCTGCGCTGCGCACGCCGCCGGAAGCTTTGACACCAATATCAGGACCTACAGTCGCACGCATCAATGCAATATCTTCCTTAGTCGCACCGCCTGTGGAGAATCCGGTCGAGGTTTTCACGAAATCAGCTCCGGCTTCTACGGCGAGCTTGCAGGCGCGGATTTTCTCTTCATCTGTAAGCAGGCAGGTCTCAATAATCACTTTGGTCAGCGCTTTACCGCGTGCTGCATCGACTACCGCAGCGATATCCCGCTTCACCAGCTCGTTGTCGCCATCCTTCAATGCTCCGATGTTGATGACCATGTCCACTTCTCCCGCACCGTTCGAAATCGCATTCGTGGTCTCAAATGCCTTGGTTTCCGGTGTCGAAGCGCCCAGCGGGAACCCGATAACCGTGCAGACCTTCACTTCAGGTGTATCCTTCAATACCTCGTAAGCAGTAGCAACCCACGCCGGATTCACGCAAACTGAAGCGAATGTATAGGTTTTGGCCTCTTCCGCCAGCTTGATGATATCTTCTTTACGGGCATCCGCCTTCAGCAGCGTATGGTCAATAATCCCGGATAATTTGTTTTCGCTCATTATTAATTCCTCCATGATAATCGGTAGTAGACGTTCGCATTCCTTGTAATCATACCAATAGTAAGGCACTTTGGAAAGCTGTGCGGGCGGGCGTCCCTTTAGTCTAATTATAGTTAACAAGACCTTGCCTGCACTTTCACCTGGCGGATGGCCCCGCATATCATTCGTGTTTGCGCGGATAACCTTTGAAGCCTTGTACACTTCACTTCTTTGATTTTCTCCAATTGAAGATCGGTCAGCTCCCAGATCTGCCGGGTCTATCCGACTCACCGCTGGCAATTTTCATGTTGTAGCTGCTAATCGTACCCTTCACAGCCGAGCCGGTATCCCCTTTGGATGGCTATGTTCCCTGCCGCGATGCAGATGATATACAGAAGATACGGGCAAAAGACAAAAAAAGAAGCCCTCTCCGCAGCCAGGTATCTGGCATTGGAGAAAACCTCTCAATGAACATCATTCAACTAATGACCGCCAGATGGTGACAATCCGATCCGTTTTACCAGCAGCGCGCTTTGTTCGTTCAAACCGGTAAGGGTTACTTTCTTGCCAATGGCTTGATACTTGGATATGATCTTGGCTATTGCATCTACTGCGGACTGATCCCATACATGCGAATGGGTGAAATCAATAATGATCTGCTCCGGATCGCTGTCCACCATGAAATGATGGATGAATTGGCTTGTTGTGCCGAAGAACAGCTGACCATGCACCGTATACCGGGTAGAGACCGCCGCTGTATGAATAGTCATACGGATGGAGGCGATTTTCCAGGCAAAGGTAAGGGCACTGAGCAGGACACCGAACAATACACCAATCGAGAGATTATCGGTGACAACCACCGTAACCACGGTGACGAGCATAACCAGAGCATCGCTTAACGGAACCTTCGTCAATGAAGTTAGTGATTTCCATTCAAAGGTACTGATGGATACCATGAACATCACCCCAACCAGAGCTCCCATGGGAATCTGCTTCACCACATCGCCCAGAACCAGAATCAGGAACAGCAGAAAAATTCCGGACACAAGGGTCGACAGCCGGCTGCGGCCGCCCGATTTCATATTCACCATAGATTGGCCGATCATCGCGCAGCCAGCCATGCCCCCAAAGAAGCCGGTGACTATGTTCGCCAGACCCTGACCCTTTGCTTCACGGTTCTTATCGCTCCCGGTGCCAGTAATATCGTCAATCAGGGTCGCGGTCATCAATGATTCCAGCAGTCCTACTACGGCAAGCGACAGCGAATAAGGTAAAATAATCAGCAGTGTATCCAGGGTAAACGGAAGCACCGGCAGGTGGAATACTGGCAAAGCCGACGTGATCTCTCCCATATCACCTACGGTTCTCACATCCAGATCCAGAACAATGCTGAGCACGGACACCGCTATAATCGCCACTAGTGCCGAAGGCACCGCCTTAGTGAAACGGGGAACCGTATAGATAATAAGCAGCGTAAGTGCCACCAGGGCATACATTACCCACCCTTGTCCGCTGAAATGCGTCAACTGCGCCATAAAAATCAGAATCGCCAGCGCATTCACAAAACCGGTCATCACCGGCTGCGGCAAAAAGGTAATAAATCTCCCAAGCTTCAGCATCCCCATGAGGATTTGAATGATTCCGGCCAGTACGGTAGCTGCAAACAAGTACTCTATACCATGGTTCAACACCAGGCTACCGACCAAAAGAGCCATAGCTCCCGTAGCTGCCGAAATCATACCTGGCCTTCCACCCGCAAATGCCGTAACCACCGCAATGCAAAACGAAGCGTACAGGCCTACCATGGGACTGACTCCCGCAAGTATAGAAAAGGCAATCGCTTCCGGGATCAGGGCAATAGCCACCGTCATCCCGGACAAAATATCGTTCCTCGTGTTCAAAAACCACACGTTCTTCAAACTAAGCTGCTTCAAATCTTTTGTTCCTCCTGTGACTGTTATGGGATGAGGCACTTTCTGTATAGTCCCGGGTCCGGTGCAGCTCCAATGCTACTTAATTGTACCTGACCATCCATAACCTCCACAAAAGTTCAATCTGCTCTTGTAAGCGTTGTTTATTGCGTTATCCTCGTCTTAACTGCACTATCCGTCCAAATTCTATATATTCAAATTTGAGTATGACAGATTCAGCGGTTTTAGCGGTACAACCCGGAAGCTTTTACTTCATTGAAGAACGTATTGAACTCCTCAATGTTCAGCTGCTGCGCGGCATCGGACAACGCAGTAGCCGGATCAGGATGAACTTCTACCATAATGCCGTCGGCTCCAGCGGCGAGAGCAGCCTTGGCACAAGGGATCAGAATATCCTTGCGTCCGGTTGAATGGGTCACATCGACCAGCACCGGCAAATGGCATTCCTGCTTGAGAATCGGTACGGCCGAGATATCAAGTGTATTGCGGGTCGCTTTCTCATAGGTGCGGATACCGCGTTCAATCAGCATAATTTCCATATTGCCCCGGGACATAATATATTCCGCCGCATGGATGAATTCATCCAGCGTAGCCGATAGTCCGCGCTTCAGCAGCACCGGCTTGTTCACTTCGCCTACTGCTTTGAGCAGTTCGAAGTTATGCATATTCCGCGCGCCAACCTGAATCACATCCACATAATCAAGGGCCTCTTCAATATGGCGGGGGTCTACAATTTCACTAATGGTAAGAAGACCATACTCCGTAGCTGCTTCCCGCAGAATTCTCAGGCCATCCATTCCAAGACCCTGGAAATCATAAGGAGAGGTACGGGGTTTGAAGGCTCCGCCGCGCATAACCTTTACACCAGCCTTCTGCAAAGCGGCAGCAACGGTACGGGTCTGCAGCTCACTCTCCACGGAGCATGGACCTGCCACCATCAACGACGATAATCCGCCGACCGTAACATTACCCGGCAGAACGATAACAGTATCCTCCGCGTGGTTTTTCCGGGCCACCAGCAGGGACTTCTTATGCTCCGTACTTTGCAGATCAAGCGATGCAGAGAAAATCTGCTTGAAGAGGGTGCGGATCGTTCCGCTTGTGAAAGGACCCTTGTTGCTTGCTACCAGCTTCTCCAGCATCTGTTTTTCCCGTTCGGGATCGAACTTTGGCACACCCTGTTTTTCTTTTACCGCTCCAATTTCCTGCACGACCTGGGCCCGCTCGGAGATTAGCTCCAGCAGTTGTCCATTGATCTCATCCAGGCGGGCTCTCAGCCCATTAAGTTCCACGTTGCTCATTACCTTCCACTCCTTCTTGTCAGTTGAATTTAAAATATGAACGCAAAAAGGCCCCCCCGTCGCAAGGGACGAGGAGCCGTGGTACCACCCTAATTTAGAAATTAATCCATTCTGAAGCTTCGGCAAAAAACACCTTCAAGCCCGGCTGGAATCAACTCTGTCTTATACCCGGTAACGCGGAGCGCGGGCCGTCCTACACATACCTGCTGCAGCAGTGTACTTCAGGGGCCAACTCGGAAGTGAACTTCGGCGCAAATCGTCTCTTGAGGGTGCTCTCAGTCTCCGGCACACCTTCCCTGTTAAGATCCGTTTCTCGCGCTTACTCTCTTCGTCATCATCATTTCATTATGGCTAGCACTACATTTGTACCAGTTTCTGCTATCTTAAACAAAATAGATAACACATGCAAGATATCCATTCACCGCATCTCAGCTTTAATGCAGTACAATGATTTATATACGGTTCCGCAGCCCATCTTCAGAAAAACTTGCCTAACATAGTGCTTACGGTCTCACTTCTCAGCGGCTTGCTGATATATTCATCCATTCCGGCAGCCAGGCATAACTCGCGGTCTCCCTTGAGCGCATTGGCAGTAACGGCAATGATCACCGGCTGCTTCTCCGGCGGCAGCATTTCTTTGATCGCCTGTGTGGCTTCCAGACCGTTCATGCGCGGCATTTGCACATCCATAAATATAAGATCGTAGCTTTTCCCGCGAACCATCTGCATGACCTGCAGCCCGTCTCCCGCAACATCGACGGAATAACCGCGTTTCTCCAGAATTTTACGCAATACGATCTGATTGATCTCGTTGTCCTCAGCCACGAGAATCCGCAAGGGATGTCCGCCCGAAAGCGGTTCAGTCCCTTCTTTGCCAGTCTCTGTACCAGACTGCCTGCCTGTTTCTTCATGCAGCACGACTGTGAACACAAAGGATGATCCTGACTCCACTGAAGTATCCAGAGCGATTGTGCCGCCCATCAGTTCCACAAGCTGCTTGGTAATGGCTAGTCCCAATCCTGTCCCCTCATGGCGCCGGTTCATGAAATGATCAAGCTGATAGAAGGGCTCGAACAGCCGGCTGCGCGAACGCTCGGGAATCCCAATACCGGTATCGGCCACTGTGAATTCCAGCGTCACCTTTCCCTCGGCTCTTGCTGCTGTCCTTAGCCTTACCTTTATCCCTCCGCTGTAAGTAAACTTCACGGCATTCCCCACCAAATTAAGCAGGATCTGCTTCAGCCTGTCACCGTCACCAATCAGATGGTGCGGTACATCCGGACCGATGTCCATGTCAATCTTCAGGCCTTTCTTGTCTGCTTTATGCTGCAGCAGCTCTAGCACAGAATCTACACAGGTCATCAGCATAAACGGCTCTTCATGCAGGACGGTTTTGCCTGCCTCGATTTTGGAGAAGTCCAGCACATCATTGATGATTGCTAGCAAGGTATCGCCGCTTTGACGGATGATATCCAAGTACTCTCTTTGCTGTGAACCCGGTTCACACATATCCAGCAGCAGGTCCGTCATCCCGATAACACCGTTCATGGGCGTACGAATCTCATGGCTCATCATCGCCAGAAACTCGCTTTTGGCACGGTTTGTTTTTTCGGCAGACTCTTTGGCAATCAGCAACTTCTTCTGTTCGGTAATATCCTTAACGATAATATAGAATCCTACTGTGATGTTATTGATAATAATCGGGGCAATGGTCGTCAGCACCTCTACAGAATGCCCCTCCCGATGCCAGATATGGCCGATATTCACCTCAGCGTAGCCGTCTTTTTGGGGATAGGTAATCACTTCCTCCAGATGGTCTTCCCCGATAATCCGGCCCACATTCATACCAACCAGCTCCGGAATGCTGTAGCCAGTAAGCTGGCAGGCTTTCTCATTCCCGTTAATAATTCTACCCTCAAGGTCAAGGGAAATAATCGCATCATGGTTATACTTTTTAAGGGATGTATATCTTTCGACGGATTCCTGCAGCTTCTGTTCCACAATCCTGCGTTCCGTCACATCCCGTCCGACAGCGAGTACGCTATGCCGGGATCCCTCTTCCATCAGGCGAAGGGTGAACTCAATCCACAAATAGCGGCCGTCGGCATGTTGAATCCGGATCTGAACCCTCTGAAAATCTTGAGTTTCAGGAAAATCAAGCCCCTCAAGATCATCAGGATGGATCAGCCCGCGGATATCCCGGCCCACCAGCTGTTCGGGATCGTAGCCGAGCACCTCCCTTACCGAAGGTGAGCAGTACCTGCAAATACTGTCCGGTGTTGCATAATAGACCACATCGGAAATATTGGCCACAATCTGTTTATACAGCATGTCTGTATGAGAACCCAGCTCATCACTTTCTTCTTCAGCAGCCAGCTCCGCCAGATGCAGCAGATAATACAGCTTTTTTCCCGTCGAGGGATCGCTCACAAGTGTCATATGGAGCAGCACCGGCACTTGCGATCCGGAGGCGGCGGATAAATTAATTTCGCATTCCAAAAAAGGTGCCTCTCCAGCGTCTAGAGCACCTGCCATCTTTATATATTTCCCTAGTGAATCCCCGTATAGAAGCTCTCTGAAATGCTGTCCCAGGAGCTGTTCCTCCGTAAACCCGAGCAGCGAGGTTACCGCCGGATTTACGCTGGTCCAATGCTCGTCCATGGAAAGGAAAGCTACTCCAACCACTCCCGTTCTGCATGCATATCCAAAGTGGGAATATGCTTCTGCATGTTGTTTTGACATGTAATTTCACCGCCCGTTTGTGGAGTATCAAACGCAAGAATTTTAGTTAAAATCTTCAGTATTAATATCTTGCATTATCGGGTGAATGTCAAATGATAATCTAAGCTGGTTCTTCTCCCCTGAAATGTCTGTAGCATCAGTCAATTCCGGCTAAAAGCTTCTCCACAGCCTCTGTAAGGGCTTTAACCTGAAACGGCTTGGTCATATAACCGGAAAATCCTGCATTTTGAGCCCGTTCGATATCAGATCTCTGGGCAAAGGCGCTGATCGCCAGCACCGGTATCGGACGTGTTAATTCATCATTTTGCAGCCGGTCCATCGCTTCATATCCATTCAGGTCAGGCAGGCCAATATCCAAAATAATCAGATCCGGCAGTGTCCGCCGGGCGATCTGCAGACCCAGCGCTGCCGTCTCAGCTTTCAGCAGAAGTACGGAGGGCAGATTTTTTTTGAAGATATGATGCATTAAAGCCATATTGAGATGATTATCTTCCACGTACAGCACTGTCTGCTTACGATCCACCAGCATGTCCCCCTAAATATCCAGCGTAACTCTCCCTATGAGACAGCAGAAAAAATAAAAAGCCGAAGAAAGGGGAACATTCCCCTTTCTCCGGCTCATGTTCGGCTCATTCGCATGTCCGACTCATTTCCGCCTCATATGATGGTGATTATAGAAAAGTATAGGCTATTACGCTGGTATCTTTGTCGAAATCCCAATCCACATAAATGTCGGCAAGCTCTTTGCCGAGCATCGGCGCAATCGTGGTGGTATCCTCCAAGTATCGTTTTTCCATCTTGCGTTTGGTTGTTTTGAGTGTGTTCTCATAACCAAGTCCAATTAATTCCTTCTCCAAAGGAATCAGAATACCTTCACGCTTAATAATCAGGGTGCGGGGGCCCAGCCACCAGGAATCAGTATATACCGGCTCCTTCTGCACCTTTCTGCTTACCTCGTTAATTTGGGCATGAACCTCATCCCGTCCAGCATAATCGTCAATTTCTGCTCCATCCTGCTTGATGAGCGCAACGATCATTCCTGAAGCGTTATGTATCCCCCAATCGTAAAAAAGCTCGCCGACCTCAATAGCCATCATGTCCTTCAGGTACGCTGAAAGCTCCGGAAGCAGCGATTTCATTAAAAGTTCACGTGTGTACCGGAAAGCCTGTTCCTCTTCCTTGTTCAGCAGAAACCGCTCCACAGGCCCGATAAAATTACGTATATGCAGGGCTATGCATTGCTTCCCTATAGATGCATGGATAGACTCGGGTCCTTTCCCGAAACGCTCCCGAAGCAGTCTTCCTGTATAACTGGATAGTTGGCTAGTAAGTTCCGTAGTGCTCATTCAATTTCCCCCAGCATTATTTTTTGTGTATGTGTTTGTTAGTGTGGGGAGAACTCCGCCTGCTGAAAGAAATGGCCAGTTCTCTTAAGTATAATATTATCCAGCTTCTGCGTATACAGTAAAATTAACCAGATCAGTTGGAATACTAATCAAATGGCAAAGGTTAGACCAGATACCTCAGATAGATATACACGCTTGAGATTACAATGGACAGCAGCATCAGAGGAAAGCCGAATTTCAAATATCTCATGAAGGTGATCGGATGTCCCTCTTTTGCCGCAAGGCCTGCTACAATTAGATTCGCACTTGCGCCAATCAGCGTCCCGTTCCCTCCCAGACATGCCCCGAGTGCAAGACTCCACCATAAAGGCTCCAGGTTATGGATACCCAGCGTTCCCATCTCCTGAATCAGAGGAATCATTGTTGCCACAAAAGGAATGTTGTCCAGAAAAGCCGAGGCCAGCGCGCTCAGCCATAAGATCAGCATTGAACTGGCCACCAGATTCCCGCCGGTAAGCTCCATCGCTTTGCCTGCCAGTTGTGCGATCACACCTGTCTCCACCAATCCGGATACGAGCACAAACAGACCGATAAAGAAAAATATCGTAATCCATTCCACACTCTTAAAAGCTTTAAGCAGCATCTTTTCTCCCCCAGCCAGGAGAAGCAGTACAAAGGCTCCAGCCAGCGCCACTGTTGCCGACTCCAGATGTATCGACTGATGCAGGAAGAACCCAAGAATCGTCAGTCCCAGCACCCACAGACACTTGCGCAGTAGCTTGCGGTCCTTAAGCATCGCATGTTCATCCATCTCCATGACCCTCTGTTGCAGCTCGGGTGAGGTCTTGAGCTGCTTGCCGAACATGAGCAGGAACAGCGGCAAATATGCCAGAATGATAATCAGGATCACCGGAGTGAGGTTGCTGATAAACGCCATGAATGTCAGTTCCTTTACGGCGCTGCCAATCATAATATTCGGGGGATCCCCAATCAGCGTCGCTGTACCGCCAACGTTCGAGGCAACGATTTGTGATAACAGAAACGGTATTGGATTAATCCGCAGCTGTCTCGTAATGCTGAAGGTAATCGGCACCATGAGCAGAACCGTGGTCACATTATCAAGAAACGCCGAGGCCAGCGCAGTCACTACGACCAGTGCCACTAATATTCGCCTAGGCTCACCCTTGGCCACCTTAGCTGCCTTTACCGCCACATAACTGAACAAGCCGGTCTCCGCGGTAATCCCCACCATCATCATCATTCCTACCAGCAGGCCAAGCGTATTGAAATCAATATGCTCCAGCGCTGTTTCCTGCGAGACAATGCCTACCCCAACCATAATCAAGGCTCCCAGCATCGCCACAATCGTGCGGTGAACCTTCTCCGAAATAATCAGCCCGTATGTAAGCAGAAAAATACTTATTGCCCAAATCCCTTGCTGTTCCATAATGCCTCCCGTAAAATTCTTATGGCTTGCCCTAAAGCTTATCATATCTTCCTTGGTAGCAAAAAAAAAGCCCGAAGGCCATGCGCCTCGCAGCAGCAAGCTGAACAGGTTCACGCACATCCGGGCTTAGGAGAGTCGTTTGAGAGGATTCCCCCCTTAGTTTTACATCTCTTTCATCAGCGTAATCAGACCTTCCGTCTGGTTCCAGGTTACATTCCATTGCAGAAGTTCAGCAATGAAGCGAAGAGGAACCATCGTTCTGCCGTCTTTGTTAATGATGACTTTGGCGCCGACAGATTTTTGCATACCATTGACTTCCATTACATTGCTGTCAATCCAGAACTTCAACGTATCATTGCCCGCCATTACCCATACGGTGCGGGTCTGGTGATCATATTTCACTTTTGCTCCAATGCCCTCACCAAGGTAACGCAGCGGGATATATGTTGTACCACTCCTATTCGAAGGTTTTGTATCCATCATCGTTACAATTCCGTTAATGTTCAGTTCTTTGCTGTTCAGCTTCATCCATACCGTGGTCATGCTGGCGGGAATTGCTGCTTCCTGGAACTTGTCGTTGAACTGTGCGACAATCGCTCCCGACAGGGCCAATCCTACGCCGAACATCGTTTTATAGCCTGCACGGTTTGTGGTATAAGAAGCCGTATAATCTCCGGCAGCATACTGGTCCAACGTGCTCTGCACCTGACCTTCATGGGCCTTCAATGCAGTCTGTGCCGCACTTGCCGGCAGCTTCCCGGCCGTTGCAGTGCCCAGAAATTTGCCCAGTTCCATAGTGAAGCCGTCGATCCGCGCCAGAACGGCTGCACGCGCGGCAGCATCTTTGTTCTTCACTGCATTCACATAATCGCTCTGGGCAGTGATATGGTTGCCCACCCAAATCTGTGCAAAGGCATCCCCGCCAGCAGCGCCGTAGATCGAGGCAACAGCCGCTTTGAAATCGGCTGTATTGCCCGCTTCGGCGTTAATGAGAGCCTGGTAGTCGGCTTTGCCGTCAAATTGCTTCTGCATTTCCAGTACTGAGAGCGCAAAGTGCTCAGCAGCTACACTGTTCAGTGCTGAACGGAGGTCAGCAGCCTTGGTATCCGGACGGGTGTTCTGGAATTTATCCGGCATTTGCGTGGCAATTGCTGTAGACAACACCTTGCTGATCGTGAACATTTCCTGAAAACCAGTGCGATAGGTCGTGTATGCCTTGTTATAATCACCGGCTACATAAGCATTGAATACCTGCTGTACATGATTTTCATGACTCCGAATCGCTTCTTCTGCCGCTGTTTGCGGAAGTTTGCTGGCAGTTGCGGTACTCAGAAAAGCAGCAAACTCTGTGACGAAGCCCTGAACCTCCTGCTCTGCTTTTTGACGGGCGGCGGTGTTGTTCGCTTTGGTGGCCTTGACCAAATCATCCGTATATTTGTTATGTTCGCGGAAGATCCGTTCAAATTCTGTACCTCCGGCTTCGCCGTACAGCGAGGTAATCGCCGGTTGCATATCCAGCGCATTCTGGTCCAGCGCCTGATAAGCGGCAGCAGCATCCCTGGAACCGTCATAGGCTTTGGTCATCGCGGTAACCGCAAGGGCGAAATGCTCGGACAGCAGGTGATCGAGACTCGCTCTGAGCTGGGCGGCTGGTGTATCCACAACGGCTTGGGGCGGCGCTGCTGCCGCACTCGCCATCACTGGCAGCAACAGGGACAAACTAAGTACAGGGGCTAGCAATTTCTTCAGCTTCATCTTCTTACCTCCTTGGAATGGGGTGAACCTGGGCTCATGTAGAGGGTACCCAATTGGAGAAGTGCTCGCTCATCAGCGCATACGCTTAATCCTGCTTACTCTAATGAATCGCAGAGTTTATATTTTCGGATCACCTTTTTCACAAAAAAAATTAAATCAAAACCCAGGGCAGCAGCAGTCCATGGATGAAAACAAAAAAATCCAACACACTAATCCTAAGTAAAATCATGGATTCCAACACATCTGCAAACTTACACTCATGTACTTACATTTTGTAAGTTATTGTGATACAATAACTTATATTCTTCCTTACATCGGATAGGAAAACACTAATACTTAAATAACAAGGGGTTTGAACGATGGACAACAATACTATAGAAGAAACATTACCGGAATTTGAATTTGGCATTTACACATTGGGGGATATTGTAACCGACTGCCACACAGGGCAGCGGATCAGCCCTCAGCAGCGTATGAATGAAGTCATCGAAGCCGCCAAGCTGGCTGATGAAGCGGGGCTTGATGTATTCGGGGTGGGTGAACATCACCGGCTGGACTTTGTGATCTCCTCAGTACCCGTGGTGCTCGCCGCCATCTCTCAAGTGACGAAGCGGATCAAGCTGACCAGCGCAACTACCGTGCTCAGCACTATCGACCCGGTGCGGGTGTTTGAGGATTTTGCTTCCCTTGACTTGCTGTCCGGCGGACGCGCGGAAATCATCTCAGGACGGGGGGCATTCCTGGAATCCTTCCCGCTGTTCGGCTATGAACTGGAAGACTACAAACAGCTCTTTACCGAGAATCTGGAGCTGCTGCTGCAGCTCAATCAGCAGGAAGTCATGAATTGGAAAGGGCATTTCCGATCCCCGCTGCACAATGCCGAGATCGCACCGCGTCCCCTGCAGCAGAAGCTTCCGCTCTGGGTCGGCATCGGGGGCTCGGCCGAAAGCGCCGAACAGGCCGGCCGTCTCGGCATAGGTATGGCCATCGCCATTCTAAGCGGCAGCCCGGAGCCTTTCCAGAACCTTGCCAAAACTTACCGGAAGAGCGGAGCTGCGGCCGGACATGCAGCAGCAGACCTGAAGATCGCCATCACGAGCCATGGCTACATTGCCAAGACTTCACAACAGGCGCTGGATGAATATTATCCCTACTATTACAGCTACCGCAATGCCATTAGTCCAAGCCGTAACCAGGAATACCGCGTCTCCCGCAGCGATTTTGGCCACTTCGTATCTCCGGTCAACACTCTGGCTGTCGGCAGCCCGCAGCAGATTATTGAGAAGATCCTCTACCAGCACGAGCTGTTCGGCCACAACCGCTTCATGACCCAATTGGATATCGGCGGAATTCCCTACAATAAGGTGGCTACTGCGATTGAACTGCTGGCTACTGAGGTAGCCCCGGTTGTGCGCAGAGAAATTGCCAAGAAGAGCAGCAGAATTTCGCCCGCCCGTGAACTTTAACACCGTTAATTTTTACGTCTCCGACCGGTATGATTTACCAAGCTCCGCACTTAATCCAAAGTAATGGGGGAAATTATAGATCAGCGGGTTCCAGCTTGACGGATGAATATGATGTTCACCGGCAACTAGTTCCTTATGGACATGCACCTGTGTGCTTTTCGTTTCGACAATAGCAAAATGCGGTGAATCCTCTGGAATACGGATATGCTTCACCCGCGCTTCAATCTGGATCGGGCATTCGGCGATTCTGGCTGTTTGTACCGTAGTGGATACAGCCTGCGTAAAGCCTGAATGAGCAAATTTATCCTTTTCAAAAATAAATCCGGCTCCCTTCTTTTCAACAGGGACCGGATTTTTCCCTGTCAGCCTGGCTAATCCTTCCACCTGCTCCCACTGCGAAGCATCCGGCAGATTGATCACGCATTCAGGCATCCGTTTGAGGTTTTCCAATGCTTTCCCGTTGATTCCCAGTCCCAAAATAATATGATCTCCTAAAGCCCACGAGGAGGAAATCGGACTAATATTAACGGTTAAATCCTCATTTAGTGTCGTCAACAGGATGACCGGCGTCCCGTAATAAAGAATTTTCGGATGTATCGGTACCGTTCGGTGGATTTCTGCAAAATTATTCATCCTATAAGCTCCTCTGCAAGTGTATTCGATTCTATTGTAAAATAGAGATCTTACAATATTCATCGAAATATGGAATACAGAAGGAGGATATACGATGCAAGCTAATCCAGCCGTAGCCCGAGTGGCATCCCTGATCAGCGAACCGTCCCGGGCAAGCATATTGACAGCATTGATGGACGGCGGACTCCACCCTGCCACGGAGCTGGCTTATGTAGCCGGAATCAAACCCCAGACCGCCAGCTTCCATCTTAACAAAATGGCTGAAAGTGGCGTACTCACCGTTCATACCCAGGGCAGACACCGTTATTATGGCATCACCAGTCCGGAAATCGCCCAAGTGGTAGAGCTGTTGTTATCCATCTCGCCTCCAGTGAAGGTTAACTCCTTTCGCCACTCCGTACAGGATCATGCCATGCGCGAAGCCAGAACCTGTTATGACCATCTGGCCGGAAAATTCGGGGTGCAGTTAACAGAAGCTTTGCTGCTTGAGGGGATTATAGCGGAGGAAGCAAACGGCTTCTCCATCACAGCCACAGGTGAACTTGTCTTGGGCAGGCTGGGAATACAGCTGGATGAGGTTAGAAAATGCAGGCGCGCCTTTGCCCCCAAATGCCTGGACTGGAGCGAACGGCGTTACCATCTTGCCGGGGCCTTGGGAGCTGCTATCCTTCAATTTCTGCTGGAACGCCATTGGGTGAACAGACTCCCTCGTACAAGAGCCATTGTTATAACTGCAGAGGGGAAAAAAGGATTGGCGGCTGCGTTTCCGTCGACCTTTTCAGAACCTTTGTAAACGAATCGGTCATTTAACACAAAAAGAGGTCCCCCAGTATGTACTGGGGGACCTATCCTGGTGAAGCACCGGTTAAGCAAACGAAGGCTTGGTATTGTCAACCTTCCCGCTGATGAGCTTCTTATATTCGTCGTCTCCGCCTTCAAGAGAAGGCGCAATATATACGTTCATGGTCGAAGGTGACAGCTTAGTGGGCCTTCCCGCTCCTGTCTTTCGCTTCATGCGGCCTTTGCCGCCTTCACTGCCGGTGCTGCTGTTCGCGGTTCGGCGGACAGCACTGGATAAACTGACTGCATTCTTCATATTCTTCATCGTGTCAGTCCCCTCCCACTAAATGATTGACGGTACGGAACAAATCCCGGTTGTACGACACGACCTCGGTCAGATCATCCGCAGACAATCCGTCGTTTCCGGAAAAATGAACAGAAAGGACATGCCTCTCACCTAAAGGATAGCATAGGATATATACCTCAGCAACTTCGGTACGCTGCAAAAAGGTCCATTCTTTGGCTAAAAAAGCATCCACCACACCCGGACGGGAGCCCTTTTCTTCAGTCATTGAAAAAGGATAGGAATGTCCGCGCCCCACATTACCGCCCACCTGCACCAGCCCCTCCTGCTCTCGGGCCTGCCACATAGCTGCGCCAATCACCCGGCAATGCTTGGGCGGCAGAAAGGAATTGCGGATTGCCTCGCTGAGCGCCTGATATTTCTCCCTGTCATCTGTGATAGACATATTACTATTATATTGCCAGAAGAAGTGAAGGATACTTTCTTTCCGCCTAAGTTCAAGCTTCAGATGTTCCAGTTCCTTCTGCGGATCACGGAAGCTTCCCAGCTCCTGAATGCTGTCGATAATCTTGCCGCAGCTGACATCTACGGCTGCCACCGGATTCTCATGCTGCCATTCGTATTCCAGCGGGGTGAGGCCGGATAGATCCGACAGCAAATGATACTCCTCAATATTCTCTCCCGGAATTAAATCCTTGCGGACAGGCACCTGGTCCGGAAGCAGACAGAACACGCGGCTTCGCCGCAGCCGGGCCCAGAACAAGCCCATTTCGAACTGTGTATTATCGCGGGTCACATAATAGTATTTACCGCGGATCCTGGCTACATCATCCGGCGAGAACACAAATACGGCAAAATCACTCTCATCAAGATTTCGTTCCAGCGCTTCCATGGTATATTCATTTGCCCGGAAAGCATTGGCATACCACGGATTGACCTGGGCTTCCCGTTTCAGCTGCTCATGTATCGCCCGTGCGTAACGGATGGATTCTCTGGAAGATCCAATAAATAATTTCGGTCTGGTCACGTCGGCACTCCTTTGTCGTCTTCCCCGATATGTAATAATTATACAGGTGATTGCGGACCTGGAACAGAGACAGTTTTCGTAAACATCAATTTCTTTCCTGCAGCGTAAGCATCGTTGCAAGTGTCGGGAAAATTGCGGTTTCTTTCTTTCTCAGTATAACGATCACTTCAGACTACAGATGCAGGTAAATTTGAAAAAAACCGCAAGGAAGCGAACATAACAAAAAACAGGTCAATCATGGTGGTATCTGACCATAATCGACCTGTTGATTGCAACGCAATTGCGTTATTGGGGTTATAAAATTAAAGCATCTTATGTGCGTACAACCAAAAGGGAGAAATCTTCATACAGGTATTACATGGGTTATTTGTGTTATTGGGTGGATGATAAGTTCAGTTCGGCACTGGGTAGCCCCACAAAAAAGAAACCTTGAAAGGTATTAAGCCAATCAAGGTTTTCATTAACATTAAGATTCAAATGTAGTTCTATCGGGGAAATGTCCATTTTCCCTAATGAAACAAACTGATAACTTTTGTGCTGCTCTGTCGAAATAAAATTTTGTTGAAATGTTCGAGTCAGGAATCGGGTCCACACTTCTATGGTTCTTGATATAGCAGGTCATTCGGCACTGGGTGGGGTCTTTTAGTAGCCGCCGCGACAGTGTGATGAGCAATAAAAAAAGACCACAACACGGGCGGCTAGCTCGCATTGTGGCTTTCTACATGGGTTATATGTGATATTAGTTTGAATGATGTGACCATTCGGCACTGTATAGGAGTTTTTAAGAAACCAACAGTCTATTATTCCTGAATAGCCCAATTACTAATCAGTCATCCTATTTTCATCTTCTAAAACAATAATCCTATAAGTTTTATCTTTGATGATTAGTTTATTCCCAAAATCAATGTCAATGTCAATATCATCAAACTTTGCCTCTATGTTGGTTTTCAATTCATTCAGATCTGGTATTTCGTTGACAAATAAGTAGAGGTCATTGATTTTTAAACATTCAATGTCAATATCCATTTCTATTTTAGATATATCTTGATCTCCACGTTCAACGTTTTCGACTCTACAAATAATTTTATCTCCGTTATCCATACCTGCATTACCTTTACCAAACCGTCTTTCAAACTCTTCTTTCTCTTTTCGAGCAGTTTCTAATCCATAACGAGATATCAAATATCCTTGTACTATTTCATATTTCATACTAAAAAGTGAAGAAAGCTCGTAGTAGTTTGGCAACCCTTCTTTAAAAATATGAACTAATTCACATATAAGGTCAGTAAAGTTACTCTCCTTTATGATTCTCCCTAATTGACCCCTCTCGTCGTTCCCAAACCAGTCAAATCCGTTTGAATCTGTGTCTACAATCACTCCAGCGAAATAGAGTTTAGAATATAGAAACTTTCTTTCCTCACTATTATTTGTATACATGAAAATTACCTCCCATCAATTCAGCAAACTCTTTCATCCATGCCATATCTAGCGCAGGTTGATCTCTTTGCTTTAATAATTCTGCGTACTCTGGTTTAGTAAGTACATTTTGTTTTGCTCTATTCAGAGTTATTTGTGTGTCCATATTATCCCAAATCCATCCCTTTGGTCCCCGTTTTATACTAAGTGTTGTTCCATTCGGTAATGTAGCTCTTATTTCTGCCATATCAAAACCTCTTGCCGTCTCCAAATCCTGCCAACTAAATACACCATTATTAGGATGGTTATGTGTATATACGCCATCTTTACACGAATCTTTATATGTTGATATATCAATCTTACCTGAATGATAGTCTGTGATAGGTTTACTTATCGGGTTACCATTTTTATCGAATATAAGACCCCACTCATAGGGTTCAACTGCATCACCATTTCTCGTCATTTTAAAGTAATTCTCTGCGTTCTTAACATTTGCTGGTGATGGGTCATCAATCGCAAATCGACTATAGTCCCGGCCTGCTTTACCTTCAAATGTAGCCCCATTACCTGCCTTAACTCCTTCACCCGTCCCCTCAGCAATCTTACCCACCGGTTCCACCGGTTTGGGAACCGTTACCTCAGGAACCGAAACTTTTGGCTGCTTCACCCTGGATGCTGGTATTTCATTTGCCCCGGGATGGAGCGGAAGATTCCTCTTTAGACTCCCCCGAAATGATTCAATCCCTTGAAAAGTAGTGATTAAACTGCTGACTATTATACCATAGGCTTGCAGTTTAGATATTTTTTCACCGGTCCAATAGTTAGTTCCATTCTTGGCTGCTAATATTTGTTCCGTAAGGTAATCGACAGGTACATTCTCCTGATAGGATTTAATCTCTCCATTCTTAATGGCCTCGTTATACGCCATGGAGGCTTGCGCTGCCTCACGATCAGTCTTGCCATTTTTACTGAGCACCCATGTATTTCCCCAGAGTGTTTTAGTATACTCATCAAAGTTATATGTCTTTTTCCCTGTCTCTGCATCCAGTGCTAATTGACGTTCCGCTTCCTCAATCTCCAGCCGCTTTGCCTCCAACTGACTTTTTGCATTTTCTCCAGCGGGGGTTTTTTCCATCGCCAACCGCAGCAGGAGCAGATACTCCTCGTTTTGTAATAGCGGAACATTTTGAGTTGTGATCGACGGATCGTAGTCGCACGCTTGAACCGCGGGCTGCTTAAAATACACGCTCAAATCCTTCCCCGCTTCATAGTGGAACTTATCTACTTCCATGGACTCCAGCTTCTGACGTGCTTCTTCCGCCTGTCGATTCACTGCGTTCATCTGTGCCTTGTTTCCAAACTCCTCATAGATCTTATAAGCCCATTGCGCCTTTGCAATCTGATCCCGCGCAGCGAAGATATCCTTCAGTTTGCTCTGTGCTGCAATATTCTCAACGGTCCCGAGTCTAGACGTTTGGATGGTATTCCGGAGCTTCTCCACCGCAGGATCGCTATCCAGCTCATCCCGTCCCCCTAGGGCGGCAAACGAAGTGATCAGATTCGCCGCCGCCTTCTGGGCAGCCGTTGGTATCGTATACCGCCCTGCAAACGTCTGTGTTCTAAAGCTCCCAAACATCCCAGCAAATAAACTGAACCACTGGGTAAGCTGGTTCGCCTTCTGCTTATTCTCCTCCTGCAGGCCTTCGACTCCCTTCAGCGCGGCTCGAATGACATCCTCCAGCTTCTCTGCTTCGACGGTTAATTCATTAATTAGCACCTGGGCCTGTACCAAGTGGTCATTCATGGGGATCCCGCCCCAACCGCTCGCCTGGCCTTTCAGTTGTAGATACAGCTGGTTGGTATCTTGGCTTACCTGGCTTATTTTCGTCCGTAGGCGCCTCACTTCATCTACATTAAATATTACCTTCGCGGAAGACAATCCAACCCCCTGCTTCCTTACTAATTATGTATGAGTACTCTGACCTATAAGTATTCTAGAGTCACTCTGTGTACATCGGTTTTTTCTTCCATTTAATTTATATATATCCATGAAAATTGTTTCTGGAAATCGAAAGGGCTCGTTATAAAGGTAAGCTGGGTTTGACGCTTGCCAGTTTTCAATTTAAATTTTGACTATCTGCGGTTTCTCTCCTGTCGGAGCGGGTAATAAACCTTTAATCTATTCCTGAAACAAGAAAGGGAAATTTATAGCGTGAAACCAATAAAGATAAATTCACATCATTTCAAAAAAACAATATCTGCATCCATGCTAGCCGTCACTTTATTACTATCCACCGCTCTGCAGACTGAATCAGCCCATGCTGCCGGGGCCTATACGGCAAAGGTCTTCGCTTCTTCCCTGAACGTGCGCAGTGAGCCGGCCGCAAGCGCGTCAGTCACCGGATCACTAAAAAGCGGAGCGCTGGTCACCGTAACAGACGAGCAGCACGGCTGGCTCAAGGTGCGGGCCGGTTCGGTCTCCGGCTGGGTCGCCGGATATTATCTCAAACGAACCGGCGGAACAAGTTCCGTAGCTTCGGGGACCACTGCAGCAGCAGCTTCCGTGAAGACCTCGGCCAAACCCTCTGGCAGTGCCGGCGGAAGTGCGCACGTCACCGCCTCTTCCCTACGGATTAGGGGAGGTCCGGGAACCGGGTATCACGTACTGGGATCTTTGAAAGAAGGGGATTCTATTACTGTATTGCTTCGTCAAGGAGATTGGGCACGCATTCGTACCACGAGCGGAGAGATTGGCTGGGTATCAGGCCAATATATTGCCGGAGGAAGTACAAGCTGGAGCAGCGGGAGCAGTAATGCCAGGAACTCCGGGAGCATCCGCGGAAAGCTTATCGTCATTGACCCCGGACACGGCGGAAGTGATCCCGGTATGCTGGGCACAAGCTTTGACACAATGGAGAAGGACTTGACGCTGCAGACCGCTTTTTATGTGCGGGATTATCTGACAGCCAAAGGAGCACAGGTGAAGCTGACGCGTACACGGGGAGACCAGAAACCTTCCCTCGCCAGGCGGGTACAGATCGGGCAGCAGCTGCGGGCGGATGCTTTCGTTAGCATTCATTACAATTCTTCTCCGAAGAAGGTATCGGGGACCCTCACTTTTTTTTACTCGGAGAATAATGATCTGCGGCTGGCCCGTTCCATTGAGAACCGGCTAAGGCAAGGGATTGGCCTGAAGAGCAATGGACTATCCTTTGGGGATTATCATATTCTGCGGGAGAACAGCCTCCCGGCAACGCTGGTGGAGCTTGGTTTTCTGACCAACCGTTCCGACGAGTCCATCGTCCGCAAAGCGTCTTATCAGAAAAAGGCTGCCAAGGCAATTGCCGATGGGCTGGCAGACTATTTTGACTAAAAACACAGCAATCTTACGCGTTACTCAATACTGATCTCTTTAATCTTAAGGGTATTCAGCTTACTCAAGTCTATATACTCGTCATCAACCTTCACTAAAGGGGTTTCAATATCATGGGGGTTCAAGTAGACAATCTCACCGATCCGCCCGTCTGTCAGTACCACCTCGCGGCCCACGGTGCGCTTCACGATATTCTCAAGAAATACGGATACAATATTCGGATCAAGCGCACCAAAGCTTCCCCTTCTCATCTGATCGACAATGGTATGGAAGGGAACCGGTTCATGATAAGGGCGTCTGGAGGACATCGCATGAAAAATATCAGCAACGGCTACAATCTTGCTATAGGAATCAATCTGCTCTTCTTTTAGACCCAACGGATAGCCTCTGCCATCATTCCGCTCATGGTGCTGAAGTGCTGTCAGTGTAATATGGGAATTAGCCCCTGTAGTCTCCTTCAGCATTTCATAACCCAGAATGGTATGTTTTTTGACGATTTCATATTCATCCGGGGACAGCTTGCCCGGTTTGTCCAAGATCTCCGTGGGAATCTTCAGCTTGCCGATGTCATGAAGAGTCGCGGCCAATGACAGCACGGACAGCTCTGCCTCACTCATATTAAGCCATCTGCCGATAAGCGTGGATAATACACCCACTCCAATATTATGCTGGTACGTATAATCGTCTTTGCCCTGAATCGCACTGAACAACGCAAAAATATCGGAATTCCGGGATATTTCCTGAACCACAGGCACGACTTCCTTGCGGATATCTGCCAGAGGAACCTTACGTGAGTTTCTGAAGGATTCGAACAAATTCTTGGAGACGTTAACTACGTTATATGCCATCTCCTTGCAGGAAGGTGCCTGACCCGCCTCACCTGCAAAGATGATGTCAAGTACATTAATCTTCTGCTTGCGGATAAGCTCCAGGTGCTCTACATTCAGAACACTGTTCGCGGGGATTACTGTTACTCCATAGGCATTGATCAAGTCATTTTTTATTTTTTTGCCTAAATACCTTTCCATGCCCCGTCCTCCCGAATCAACCGAATGAATATGTAGCTTAGCTATACCTATACTATCGGTTAAAAGCTGAAAAAAGCTGAAAGGCCCGGCTGACAAATTTGCTAGAGGGATTCTCCCTGCTTACGGTATTCCCTGGGCGTTTGCCCCGTGGACTTTTTGAAGACACGGCTGAAATATTTCTCATCCTCATACCCGACCAGCTCCGAAATTTGTGACAGCCGGAGATTCGTATTCTGCAGCAGCGTTTTGGCTTTGTCTACCCGGAGGCCGGTCAAATAATCAGACAGATTCTCCCCGGTGATCTGTTTGAACTTCCGTGAGACATTCTCCCTGCTGATAAAAAACCGCTCCGCAATATGCTGCAGCGTCATATCCCGGGCATAGTTCTGATGGAGATACTGCCTGATCTCCTCCACAAGCTGGCTATCCGGCGCTTGGGTATTCCCCTTGAACAAGCGCTGAATCACCGCCTTGAACTGATCCTGCCAATTCTCTACGGAGAAGAGGCCCTCGCTGTCATAGCATATGTCTAACGAAATCTCCTCATCCGGCCGCCAACGTTTCAGGACCTCCACAATCTCTTGCTGAAGCTGCAGGAACCGGCTCTCCGTCAGCAGAGGCAGTCCCGACAACAGGTCTGACCATTCATCTACAACCCGCTCCATTTTGTCCAAGTCTCCGGAGAGCACTGCTACTCTCAGCTTGTCCAGCTGAGCCTCGGAGGCGTAGTCCCTTGCAGGCCCACTCTCTTCCGAATGCTCCCGGTACAGGTGAATCCGCCCTTCCCGCTGCAGCAGATTCCGCTCGTTCAGACCCTGCCCTGCCTGGTAGAACGCCGTTTGCAATCCTTCTGGAAAGGCTGCGGGAAGGCTGAGCCCCATATCCATTTGCACACCATAGGTCTGCCTGATGGATTCATTCATGCGGCCCAGCTCTACCTCCGTCTCTCTGACGGCTGCCCAGAACAGAAGGACCAGGTTCGCCCCCCTTTGCCAGCTGCGGAAGGCGAAGCCGATCTGCTTCGGGGCAAGCACCTCATTGCAGACATTTGCCAGTACAAAAGAAGTCAGTCCCACATCGCCATGAAACCTCTGCAGTAGCCGGCAGTCCGCTCCCTGGAGTGAGATGACCGCAATTCTGCACTCTGCCGCAAACAGCGGCATACCGAGTTCTTCGCTCAGCGAATGCTTCAGCTCCTGAAAGGAAGCCTGTCCAGCCACCAGATCCGAGAGTACCTTATCCCAGTAGAGCGGACGCAGCACATTTAACTGCATATTCTTACGCTGCGCCTGCTGCCGGCCCTCCTCCTCATCCAGCCACAGCTTGAAGGCATGCTCGGCTGCAGCAATCAGCTGCTTGCTGTTCAGCGGCTTCAGCAAATAATCGGTTCCGCCGAAGACAATCGCAGGCTTCACATAGTTAAAGTCCTGATAACCGCTGATCACAATAGTCTTCGTATTCGGATAGTGGGTGTGCAGCCACTCCAGCAGCTCCGCTCCATCCATGAGCGGCATCCGCATATCCGTGAAGACAATCGCAGGCTGATGCTCCCGCATGATCTGCATCGCTTCCTGCCCGTTGGTAGCCTCATAGATATCGGTAATATGATGTTTCTCCCACGGCACAAAATAGCGGATTGCCTCTCTAACATGCTTCTCATCATCGACTATCAGCACCTTCATTACCCGCAGCTCCTTTGTGTAAATGATTTGATAAGCTGTCCAGCGGAATCATGAGCGTGACCGTTAGGCCTCTGTCTCCATTGTCGTGCAGCAGCAGCTCCGCCCCGCTGCTCATCTGTAAACGGAGCCTTGCCAGCACATTGTACAGTCCAATCTCTTCATGCTCCGTTCCTCTGTTGCCTGCAAGCAAGGCATTGATTTCCTCCAGCCGCTCAGGTGCAATCCCTTTACCGTTATCCTTGACGGCAAGCACTAACCGGCTCTGCGTATCCACCGCGCAGGCGATGGAAATGAGCCCGCCCTGGATACCGTCCGCGAAGCCATGCTTGAAGATATTCTCCACGATAGGCTGCAAAATCATTTTGGGCACCACTACCTCCAGCGCTTCCTCTTCAGCATCGACATCTAGGCGCAGGTTCTCTTCCCCAAACCGCTCTGTCTGCAGGATAACATAGTTCTGCACATGCTCGATTTCGTCGCGAAGCGGCACCTGTGTGCGTTCTGTATTCATGGAATAACGCATCATACTGCCAAGTGAATAGATGAGATCATATACCTTCGGCGCATTGTACCGCAAGGACAAACTGGCGATAGACTGCAGGGCATTATACAGAAAATGCGGATTGACCTGGGCCTGCAGGGCCTTCAGCTGGTTGGTCTTGTTCGCCAGCTCCAGCTTGTATTCCTTGAGGATCAGATCATTGATCGTCCGGGTCATGCCGGTGATTTTGCGTGTTAGCAGGCCGAATTCATCTTCCCGTTCCACATCCATATGCGCATCGAGCTGCCCAATCTGCACCTTCTGGGTGAAAGAGATCAGCTTCTTGATCGGTCTGGTGAAGCCAATAGAGATAAGCACCGCGCTGATTCCGCCCACGAACAGAAACAATATGCCAATTCCGGCATTGAACCGGGTGATGATTCTGGCATCGCCGTACAGATCCTCGAAGGGAACCAGCTTGATAATACTGCCCTTGAACAGAGGGTCCTCTATATGCCGATACATGACAATTCCCTCAAATCCATCCTTCTTCCAGGTAAAATGACCGCTGCCCTTGCTTCCGGGAAGCTGGCTCCAGCCTGCCTTGAACGGCTTGCCAATCCATTTGGAGTCGGAGGCGAACAGTGCCTGACCCTGATCATTCAGCACATAAAGACGTTCCGTATCGGAATTGTACATGGATTTGACGATCCCCTCCAGCTCTGTAAGGCGGTAGTCGACCGACAGATCCGCCAGAACCTCCGCACTTGGGGTTTTGTATATGGGGAAATGGGCAGTAAATACCGGTTCAATCCCCGGCTTCAAATTAGGGAACCCGGACTTCATCCCGTATTGGTGATCCATATGTGTGACCTCAATGTAAGGACGGTATGTTCCTTCCAGGTGCTTCTCCAGAGCATAGCGGCTGTTTACCTCCCGGCGGAAATATCCGCCGAGCAGCAGATTGGACTGCTGGACCGCCCGCACATACAGATGAATCTGAAAGGTGTTCCGGTCGGAGAGGAACAGGTTATACATCTGGGTGGAGATCACTGCCCGCGTATCGGGAACAGCGGTGCCGGGCGGAACATCTTTCTGGCTTTTGGAGGTGAGCAGTGTGGTATAAAAAGAGCTGGGCACATTGATCCCGCTATACAGCGACATGGCCCGCTGACTCATACCGCTGAAATAGCTGCTCAGATTAGCCTCTCCGAGGGTCAGCAGCTTTGTGTTCTGCTTCACTGACTGTTCGGTAACCGATTGCTTGGTATACAGATAAGAGAATGTAACCGAAATGGCTGACGGAATCACCGAGGCCAGCAGCACAAGCGCCATGAGCCGGGTCCGGATGCTGTTTTTGAACATGATTAGGCCTCCTGGAAATTTGGTTAGCATCCGCTGCAATATAATCCACTTTTATCATCATCAAATTGAGTGTTGATCATTCCTGCCTGTTCCTATAATGAAGGTGTGAACCCGTAGATTAACTATACAAAGGAGACTCCATATGAGAAAAACTCTGCGCCTGCAACGAGGCTGGGGACAGCAAATTATCTTCCTCTGGCCCGCCCTGCTCTTTTTCCTGACCATTGTGGTCACACCCTTCATCCTTGGCTTCTATTACTCCTCCACCGACTGGAACGGGCTGGATCTGAACAAAGCGGTCTGGACGGGTGCGGCTAACTGGAAGCGAATTTTTACGAATGACGACAAGTTCTGGGAATCCTTGCTATTCACCTTGCGCTTCACCATCGTATCCGTGATCGCCGCTAACGTGCTGGCACTCCTGCTCGCATTCCTGCTGATGACGACGCTGAAGACCAAGAAGGTACTGCGTACCATCTTCTTTATGCCCAATGTGATCGGCGGTATTCTGCTGGGCTACATCTGGCAGTTTATTTTCACCAAAGGTTTCGCCACGATTGGCGACATCACCGGCATTTCCTTCTTCAAGCTCCCTTGGCTGGGTACGCCGAGCACCGGATTCTGGGGTCTGGTCATCGTGTTCGTCTGGCAGACTGCCGGGTATATGATGGTGATTTACATCGCCGGACTGGCTGGAATTCCGAAGGACCTGATCGAAGCGGCCAAAATCGACGGCGCACGCGCTCCACAGCTGTTCAAGAGCGTCTATGTCCCGTTGATTATGCCAGCCATCACCATTTGTCTGTTCCTTACCACTTCGAACGCCTTCAAAATGTTCGATCTCAACCTGTCACTGACCAAAGGCGGACCCGGTACCTCCACCCAGTCGCTCGCCTATAACATTTATGCGGAAGCGCTGATCAACAACCGTTATGGACTCGGCACCGCCAAAGCGCTGCTCTTCTTCTTCGCCGTCTCCATAATCACTGTCACCCAGGTCTGGATCACTAAACGGAAGGAGGTATCGGCATAATGCAGAGCAGCAGATACCGTCTCAGTAATTTCATTCTGGAAATCGCCGCCATTCTTCTGGCTCTTGTGTTCCTGTCTCCGTTCTACCTAGTACTGAGCAACTCGGTGAAGGGACTGAAGGAAATTCTGATGGATGCCGCATCCTTCCCGCAGGTCTACCAGTGGGATAATTACTCCAAGGTATGGGACGCCATCAATTTCCCTCAGGCATTCTGGAACTCGCTGCAAATTACGGTCCTGAGCGTGATCTTCATCGTGATGTTCAGCTCCATGGCCGCTTACCAGATCGTCCGGAAGCCGTCGCGTTTCAATTCCTTTGTATTCCTGCTGCTCGTATCGGCAATGATCATCCCGTTCCAGTCCCTGATGCTGCAGTTGGTCCGGGTAACCAGCATACTGGAGCTGCGCGGTGAATTATACGGCATTGTCGCCTGCTATCTCGGCTTCGGGATGCCGTTGTCCGTGTTCCTGTTCCACGGCTTCATTAAGAGTGTGCCCATTGAGCTGGAGGAAGCAGCCCGGGTCGACGGCTCTAGCCCATATGGAGTATTCTTCAAAATCGTCTTCCCGCTGCTGATGCCTATTATCGTAACTGTTATTATTCTGAACACACTATGGATCTGGAATGACTACCTGCTTCCGGTGCTTGTGATTGGAGGCAACAAGGATCTGACCACATTACCGGTGGCGGTGACCAAGTTCTTCGGCCAGTACACCAAGAAGTGGGATCTTGCCCTCGCGGGTCTGGTTATGGCGATTACGCCAATTCTCTTGTTCTTCCTGTCGCTGCAGCGTTATATTGTTGAAGGTGTGACCGCCGGCTCCATTAAGGGATAACTCCTTTGCAACAATATCCACCTTTTCGAGCAAAATATTAAGTGTAAGTCCAATCGTATATCCATTACGATCAAGTTGCAGGAACCACTAGACCAGGGAGGTTATACTATGAAAAGAAAGTTCGCATTTGTTATCGCAACCGTTTGCACACTTATTATCGCAGGTTGCGGTAATGGCGGCAATAATAATTCCGCAAGCAATGGGAACGCTGTCAATTCAGGAACAAAGACAGCGGCACCAGCGGCGACCGCAGCTCCGGCCAAAAATGTAACGATCAAAATGTTCCAGTTCAAGGTTGAAATTGCCGAGCAGTTGAACGCACTCGCTGAACAATATGAGAAAGAAACCGGCGTAAAGGTTGAAGTGGAAACACATGGCGGCGGTGAAGATTACGGCGCACTGCTCAAAGCGGAGATTGCTTCCGGCTCCGAACCTGAGATTTTCAATAACGGCGGTTACACAGCCCTGGTTCCTTATATGGACCGTGCCACTGATTTGTCGAATGAGCCTTGGGCGGCCAATCTGATTCCAACCTCCAAAACGCCTGCAACCGTGGACGGCAAGCTGTACGGCATGCCGATGAACGTTGAAGGCTACGGACTGATCTATAACAAGGACCTGTTCACTAAAGCAGGGATTACCGAAGAACCCAAAACACTTCCCCAGCTGAAAGATGCAGTGGCCAAATTGAAAGCTGCAGGCATCACGCCTTTTGAAGCTACCAATGAATGGTGGTCTATGGGGATTCACTTGGTTAACGTAGGCCTGGCTCACCAGCCAGATCCGAAGAAATTCATTGAGGATGTCAAAGCCGGCAAGGCAACCATCAAAGGCAACCCGGTCTTCGAGCAATGGCTCAACTTGGTAGACGTTATTTTTGACAACGCACAGGATAACAAAATGACTACAGACTATGCTACCCAGGTTGCTGAATTTGCATCCGGCAAAGCGGCTATGATGCTGCAGGGCAACTGGACACAAGGGGATATCGACAAAATTAATCCGGCGATGAATCTTGGCCTCCTGCCACTCCCAATCAGCGACAAAGAAGGAACGATCCTCGTAGGTGTGCCTAACAACTATGTGGTGAACAGCAAGTCGGCGCATCCGGAAGAAGCCAAAGCATTCCTTAACTGGCTTGTGACTTCGGAAACTGGTAAAAAATATCTGACCAAGGAATTCAAATTCATTCCGGCTGAAACCAATGTGGAAGCCGATGCCGCAGATATCGGTCAGGTTGCCGTTGCTGTGCAGAAGCAATCCGCCACCGCACTCGGCTGGAACTGGGATATGTTCCCTGACGGTGTAACCCAAGGCTTCGGTGCAGCCATGCAGGAATACCTGGGCGGCCAGCTGAATCATGATCAGCTTCTGGAAAAGCTCGACAAAGCTGTACAGGATATCGTGAAGCAATAACAATAACAATTACAAATACAAATACAATTACAAGACAGGTTAATTCTTGCTCAAACTTAAATAACGGGGCCTTCCTACTCAGGAGGGTCCCGTTATTTGCTTGCAGCTATTCAAAATGGGTACTTGCAAGGGCGGAAATCTGTACAGAATTAGCCCCAAGACCCTCACCAAAGCGAGTGATGAAACTTAAGTGGAATTTGTCCACCTATTATTATAAATATTATTTTTTCCTCAGCTTTAGGTGGAAAAAATCCACTTACTTTAGCGGGATATCTCCAAAAGGGCCTTTATCCAGCCTAATCAGAAATTTTAGATGGACTTTTTCCACTTGTTTCAATATTTGCTACTGAGAATACTCAATTAGTGGTACTTTTTCCACTTAGCATTACCGAAATGAATGCTCCGTGCTCCGCCAACCCTCTCAGATAACCATCTCCACAATCAGGAACAGATTCAGCGATACAACCAGCGCGCAGATGATCCAGCCCAGGATTGTGGTGATGCGGTGATTGACCAGTCCGTTCATAATCTTGCGGTCGCTCGTGAAGATCACCAGCGGAATCAAGGCAAAAGCGATCCCGAAGGAGAGAACGACCTGACTCATGACCAAAGCGCTTGTAGCATTGATGCCGAAGGCAATGATGGCCAGCGGAGGAATAATCGTAATCGCCCGCCGCAGGTAGAGATTGATTCTTTTGTTAATGAAGCCCTGCATGACCACATCGCCCGCCATTGTCCCCACCGAGGAGCTGGAGAGGCCGGCAATCAGCAGGCCCAGTCCGAAGGACAACGCAGTAACCGGTCCGGCTAAATGGCGGAACTGCTCGAAGGCAATATCCAAATCCTCGACCACCAAGCCGTTTTTGAAGAATAACGCGGCAGCCACAATCACCATCGCCATATTGACCGCCCCTGCAATCAGCATGGCAATCAGAATATCGATGAACTCCAGCTTGAAGATCTGTTTCTTCTCCTTGTCATCGATTCCGACCACGCGGCTCTGTGTCAGCGAGGAGTGCAGATAAATCGCATGCGGCATTACCGTGGCACCAAGGATACCCGCAGCCAGCAGAATACTGTCCACACCCTGGAATTGAGGAGTAAAGATCCCGGCGACTACCGACCCGGCATCCGGCTTTGCCATGATTACCTGGAACGCAAAGGCCAGAACAACGATAAGCACCATGCTGGCGATTCCCGCCTCAAGTGTACGGTACCCGCGCCGCTGCAGCTCAAGTATGGCGAATGAACCGACAGCGGTAATAAGTGCGGCTGGCAGCATCGGAATACCGAACAATAAATACAGTCCGAGAGCCGCCCCGATAAACTCTGCCAGGTCCGTAGCAATAATCACCAGCTCACTCTGAATCCACAAGAAAATCGATACACCCTTCGGGAATTTCTCCCGCGCCACCTCGGGTAGATTTTTACCAGTAGCGATGCCGAGCTTGGCGGATAAAGACTGAATAAGAACAGCCATCAGATTGGATGCAAATATTACCCATAACAGCAGATAACCGTATTTCGAACCTGCCGTAATATTGGTGGCGAAATTCCCGGGGTCCAGATAGGCTACGGAAGCGATAAAAGCCGGGCCCAGGAAAGGAAGGAGTCTTTTAAGTCCTTTGACATCCCCGTCTAGCACTGCCTGTGCAGTGAGTCTGTTTTTACGTCTGTGTATCATTGGAGGTGTTTCTGCTAAGTTTTGCTCCATCATTTTCAATCCCTCCTCTTGCCCGGAAAAGTTGTCTATACACACGAAAGTTTCCCTGATGCAACATTTAATTTAATTTTATTATAATCTGCGTTGTGAAAAATGTAAATGCATTTACGCAAACAAATGCCTGACATCATTTCCACACCCTATTCTTAACCCAACCTGCCTGCCGTTCATGTTTAACAAGTTAATCTAGGCTACCTTATTCATATGAAAAAAAGCCCCACAAAGTGAAGCCTTGGCGAAAAAGGATTCTCGCAAAAGAAAACGGGCGAGGTTCAGGATTACCCTGACACTCGCCCGCTGTTACTGTATGCCTTTTTCTTCATGCCGTTAAGAAATAATACTGTTAAGATCTGCCCGCATTTTTTCATTTTGCGCCTTCAGCTCATTCAGTTCCTGCTGCAGATCCTCAACCTTCGGCTGCCGCCGTGAATGCATGCCGTGCCCATGTCCTCCACGCATGCCGAACATCATGAAGATCATCATTAGTGGACAGACCAGTGTAACTAACCAGGACCAGTTCATCACTCTACCTCCTCCAGAATTCAGGGTGCTGAGTTTATTATAAAGAGGGGTTGTGAAGAAACTGTGTTGCTGCGTGAATTGCTCCGTGAATTACCGCATGTGTTGCCGCTTATTTCCCGCCCTTCCACGTATCCTTCAGTGGAACGATGCGGTTGAACACCAGCCGATCTTCACGGGTCAGCTTGTTGTCTACGCAAAAGTAGCCTTGGCGCATAAATTGGAATTTGTCCTCAGACTTGGCATTAGCCGCATAAGGCTCCAACAGGCAATTCTTCATAAGCTTTATAGAATCGGGATTCAAGTACGCCTCCCAGGTTTCGCCTTCTGCCTTGGGGCCATCGTTGTCCTCCAGCAGCTTTTCATACAGGTACACTTCCGCCTGTATGCCGTGACAGGCCGAAACCCAATGGATTGTGCCTTTCACCTTACGCCCGCTAAGGGCCCCGCCGCTTTTCGTCAGTGGATCGTAGGTACAGCGGAGCTCGCTGATCTCACCGGTAGCTTCATCTCGAATTACTTCATTACATCTAATGATATAGGCCCCCTTCAGCCGCACTTCGCCGCCCAAAGTCAGCCTACGGAACCCCGGAGAAGGTTCCGCCATGAAATCTTCACGCTCCATGTAGACTACACCGGAGAACGGCACCGCCCTCTCGCCCAGCTCCGCATTTTCGCTATTATTGGCAAGGGTCAGCCATTCTGTCTCCTCCGGTTCGTAGTTGGTAATTACGACCTTCAGCGGCTCGAGCACGGCCATAATACTCGGTACACTGGCCTTTAGATCCTGTCTCAGGCAGTGCTCCAGCATGGAGAAATCCACCATCGTCTGGTTCCTAACCATCCCGATCTCATGGACAAAGCCCTTGATGCTCCCGGGGGTGAAGCCCCGTCTCCGCAGCCCCCGCAAGGTGGGCAGCCGCGGATCATCCCAGCCGTCCACATAGTTCCCCGCCACCAGTGCTCTGAGATACCTCTTGCTGGTGACGACACCCGTCAGGTTGACCCTGCCGAACTCCCTTTGCCTGGGCGCTTCTTCAACTCCCAATTCCTCCAGCACCCAATCATAGAGCGGCCGGTGATCCTTAAATTCAAGCGAGCATAAAGAATGGGTGATGCCTTCAATGGCATCCTGAATCGGGTGGGCGAAATCATACATCGGATAAATACACCACGCATCCCCTGTACGGTAATGCTCCGCATGAATAATTCTGTACAGTACCGGATCACGCAGATTGATATTAGGTGAAGCCATATTGATTTTGGCCCGCAGCACCCGGGAGCCGGTGGGGTACACCCCTTCTCTCATCCCGCTGAATAACCGGAGATTCTCCTCCACGGACCGTTCCCTGTAAGGGCTGTCCTTCCCCGGTTCCGTAAGTGTACCTCTATAGGTGGTCACCTCTTCCGGTGATAAATCGCAGACATAGGCTTTGCCTTTACGGATCAAGTCCAGCGCGCTGCTGTAGATGCGCTCCGAGTAGTCCGAGCCGTAGTAGATATGCTCTCCCGGACTGCAGCCCAGCCATTCGATATCCCGGATGATCGCTTGAACATATTCCATATCCTCTTTGAGCGGATTCGTATCGTCGAAGCGCAGATGAAAGGTTCCGCCATATTTTTGTGCTATCCCGTAATTGGTGTGAATGGCGAACGCACTGCCGATATGCAGATACCCGTTTGGTTCCGGAGGGAACCTTGTGCAGATCTCTCTGCTGTAGATTCCGGCCTCTATATCTTCCCGGATCAGCTTATCCATATAATTCTCCGCTGCCGCGGCTTCCAAGTCATTACCCATGGCCCAAACCTCCTGTGTATGTGATTACCGCTTTTACGAACCTTTGCCCATGCAAAAAAGAACCTCACCTCCAAGACGTATGGTCTTGGGGACGAGATTCTCGCGGTACCACCCCAGGTTTATTAATATGTCGCCATATTAATCTCATCGAGTACGGCATTGCCGGGCAGGCCAGGCTTATACTCTAGCTCTGTAACAGGAGCTCCTGTCGTACCATCCCCAGCTTCATCAGCCCGTTCCGATACGCCGCTCAGAGACTTGGTTCAATACACCGTTCTGTGCCCCTTTTCAGCGTCCGGAGCTCTCTGTGAAAGAATGGATATATCTACTCTTCTCTTCATTGCGTTTCATTATAATTGCTTATATTATTACCAAAAAACTGCCGTAATGTAAAGCAGGCATCAGTCCCCGCTAAGTGCCGCCAGCAGATCCAGTGCTTCCTCATGCTCCGGCGCAAGAACCAGTGCCTGCCGGGTATACTCCAGCGCAGCTTCCAAATCCTCAAGCTCATAGCTGCAGATCGCCAGGCAGTAGAGAACTGTAACCACAGGCTCGTCTTCCGTCTCCTTCAACGATTGCGTAAGGAAGCGCCGGGAATCCTCATACAATCCCATCTCAAACAGCAGCAGACCGCTGTCCAGGGCCAAATCGTATTTCTGCGGCATCGGGTAGAAGCCTGTCCACATCCGGTCGATCCCCAGCTTCAGATCAAGAATCTCCTCGTCACTGGCATCCTCCAACAGGCTGGAGATCCGCTCCGCAGTCTGAATGAACAGCTCCGCATCATAGCCGCCCAACCGCCAGAAGGCCAGGATCTGCTGCATTCCGATGGTATCAAAATTCTGATCGATCCATAGCTTCAGGCTGAAGAAATCATCCGGACCAAAGCGCTCGATAAATCTGCGGTAGGCCAAGCGGGCCTGGACATGGCGCATCGGCTCTACCAGCATATAGATGCAGCCAACGTTCAGATTCTTGTAATGATGCTCGGTAAATGAAGATATTGCACCTTTTTGTTCAAAATAACACACCAGCGCATGATAGTTGGCGGTTAGCGAGATGCTGCCATGATGAATCAGCTTCGGCGGCTCGGCATACTCCCAGTTCTCCGGCCGGTGATCGCCTTTATCGGCGGTCAGCAGCAGAAAGCCCGCCACGGACAGCGCACTCAGCCGCTCCATACATCCCAGTGCAGCCGCAGGGAAGAGGACATGCGCATCCTCCATCTTTTCCTGATAGAAGGCGATCACATCGCGGTACGGGTATGACTTCTCTTCGTAGCCCTCTGCACGGCGGTAGTAATATTCCGGGATAAGATCCCTGAGCACCTCTGAAGGGCCCATGGTGGCTGACTGCTCCGGGTACTTCAGGGATACCTCGCATTCGTATATTTTCCCTTCATCCACATAGAGCAGCTCCTGCGGAATACTGTCAAAAAAGTAGTTGGCAATGACCATCAGCGGCTGCTCAAGCGTTCCTGGTATAATCACCTTTCCGCTCTGCGTCAAATGCAGCTCTGTATCCGCAACGGCATCGAAACGCGCGAAATCAAGGATACCCTGCTGAGCAAATGGAATCAGGCCGGGATGCTGCTGCCAGCCGGTGATATTTTTCCAGGGAAGATCGCTCATGACATAGGTAAATGGAGGAAGGGTCAGCCCTGCATAATCGATTAATTCACACAGCTTCTGCAGCACATGGAACGCAAGGCGTCCTGCCCCCGCACCCAGCTCCAGAATAATCACCGGCTCTGCCGTCTGCCCCATCGCCGCCCGGTCCTGCAGAAAGCCAAAGATCATCTCTGCATAGCCCGTTCCAATCATCGGATTGCTCGTTATATACTGGGGAACCTGGTCGTTCTTCCAGGCTTGCATACCCAGTTCTTCATAATATTTGCGCTGCAACTCCCATATCGGCGCTTCGCTGAAGCGGTAGCGTTCTTGTCCGCTGTCTGTCATATGTGTATACCCTGCTCTCTGTAATCTTCTGATAAATATTACTGTTATTGCCCTTTACTCACTGTTCTTGAATTGTAAATGACATACTGGGCGGCGGATGGAATGTCGGCTGTAACGGATAATGCCGCAGCCTTGGGTGTCTGAACGGACGGGCCAGGGACTCTGCGTACAATGGCTTGACCTTGGCTATCCACAGCCACCAGCACCAGTTCCGAGCTTGCCTTCGGAATGTCGAACCCGGATGTATTGATCACACTAAGGTTTAGCCGGTACCCCTTGCCGGATAAATCCTGGGTTAATACCACCGGATAAAAAGGATTGTAGTTCTCTCCGGAAACGCCAGTAAATGGTGTAATGCTCAGCCAAGGTCCCGTCTGCGGCAATGTCACGCCCATTCTGCCTTGTATCGACAGCGTATACCGGTTGATATTATTGCCCATGTTCTCCCAGCGGACGGACTTCAGAGCTCCCAGCACAGGGCTTATGGGAACAAATAGCACACCTTCACGCAGCTCTGGTGCTACTTCAAGGGAAATTGCCTTTCCCTCCCCGGTTTCAGCTGAAATCTGCCCGGCTCTGATATGATTCACAGTTTGCCCGAGGAGCGAAACCGAGATGCTCTTCGCGGGGACATTGTACGTCATTTGTGCTCCGAGCGCCATGGAGAACGGACGAATGGGGACCATTAATTTCCCCGATTTCGTATAGGGAGCAAGCTTGCCAGGGAACAGCACATAGCTATTGTGAATCAGTATTGGCTTGATCTGATTTCCCATCACCGGTTCCGCCTTTGCGGCTGAAGACATCAGGGACAATAACATGATTGCACATACTGCCAGGATTGAGTATGGGGTTCTTCTTAATCGCTGGAGCAGAAATCCGGGTTGATTCATCACATACTCTCCTTCACGGGTAAGTTTCCAAAGTATAAGTCCACTATTAAGAATCCATCTTCAAGCGGCCTCTGTCAATTACTGTTTTAGAAATGCGGGCATCTTCAAACATCCTTACGGCATATATTCTCTATTGAGCGATTGCGATCAGGAAAGGAGCCAGGCCTATGGAATCCGCTAAACATTCAGCGAGTTACCCAAAGATCCCCCAGCCGATACGCAGTGACGGCGCAGGCAATGTTGATCTCGGCCCCCGCGATGTGATGCGGGACCGGGAGAACCCGGATATGTTCGTCCCTCCAGTTACAGATAACGGACTCATTCCCAATCTGAAATTTTCTTTTTCCGATGCCCACATGCAGCTGAATCAGGGCGGCTGGTCCAGAGAGGTCACGGCCAGAGAGTTGCCCATTGCCACCACTCTTGCGGCGGTCAACATGAGTCTGACCCCGGGCGGTGTACGGGAGCTGCACTGGCATCAGCAGGCCGAATGGTCCTACATGCTGCTCGGGAGTGCAAGGATTACCGCGGTGGATCAGAATGGCCGGAACTTCATTGCTGACATCGGACCGGGTGATCTGTGGTACTTCCCTCCGGGAATTCCCCACTCCATTCAGGGGCTGACGGAGGGCTGCGAATTTTTACTTGTTTTTGATGATGGCAGCTTCTCCGATCTCAATACCCTGTCTATCTCCGACTGGTTCGCCCATACCCCAAAAGAGGTGCTGTCCGCTAACTTCGGGGTGCCGCCTTCGGCCTTTGACTATCTCCCGAAGGATCAGGTCTATATCTACCAGGACCAGGTTCCTGGCTCCATACAGAGCCAAAAGGTCCAGTCCCCGTTCGGCGAAATTCCGCTAAGCTTCAAGCATCAGCTGCTGGCCCAGCCCCCACTGAAAACTCCGGGCGGAAGCGTGCGGATTGTGGACAGCTCAAACTTCCCCATCTCCAGGACGATAGCTGCAGCGCTGGTTGAGATCGAGCCGGGGGCGATGCGAGAGCTGCACTGGCATCCGAACAACGATGAATGGCAGTATTATTTGACCGGAGAGGGCCGCATGACTGTCTTTGGCGGCAACGGGGCAGCACGTACGTTCAACTACAGGGCCGGGGATGTCGGTTATGTCCCCTTCGCCTTTGGACATTATATCCAGAATACCGGAACAGAAACCTTATGGTTCCTGGAAATGTTCAAGAGCGACCGCTTCGCCGACGTCTCGCTGAATCAATGGATGGCGCTCACACCTGAGGAACTCGTCAGCAGCAACCTGAACGTGGGGCCTGAGCTGATGGACGCGCTGCGTAAGGTGAAATGGCCTGTCGTTACCTATCCAGGGTACGGCAGCCCGGGGAAATGAAAGGCCCATGCATAATCGCATGGACCAAGAGTTAAATCTTATAGTTTGGTTAACTCGAAGTTGTCGAATGCTGCCCAGTTATTTGTATTGGCGTCGGACCATACACCCACTTCAATTTGCCCTGTCGTAACTTTTATATTGTCTATTGTATACTTGTGCCAGTAATCCGAAGCGTTAGAAGTAATTTCAGCCGTCACTTCCTTGCCGCCTGTTTTGGAGAACAGATGCAGTGACTTTTGCCCTCCGCTTGAACGTACCCAGGCGCTGAACTTATAAGTGCCATTCGCTACAGCTACCGTTTGTTTGGTTAATTGCTGATAAGCAGTGGACGCCCAATGTGTCAGCTTATAGGTACCTGTATAGGGGTTATCCGTATCCGCTGATTGGGCTGGAGTACCTCCGTTCCATTGCTCCCAGCCTGTCATCGTCCCTGATTCCAACCCTGGATTGGTCAAGAGATTACCGGCGGTTGTAGAGGAGGTCGGCTTCACTTCTAGCCAGTTCAAATTCCAGTTGCCCGCAGCGGCATGAACTCTGAGAGTCTGAACGCCGGCATTCAGCGGGACATTGTTCGAAACGGTTGTCCATGTCTGCCATCCGCCCGTATTTGGCACATTGAATGTGGCAAGCGTCGTCGATCCGTTCTTCAGTTGGATTCCGTTCGTCGCACCAGATAGACTTGCTACTCGCAAACTGACTTTGTATGTTCCTGATACAGGGACGTTCACCCTGTAATCCATCCAGTCGTTCTCATCCATATAACCTGTATTTAATCCGCCGTTAATATCCGTCGTCGCTTCCGTTTGAACGCCATACATGCTGTTGTAATTTTCCGCTTCGATCACGCCTGGCGTCTCTTTCGTGTTGGTCGCGGACGTGTTCAGGCCAAATCCGTATGGAAAGAGAGGCGAATAATTGGCATCATTCGAGTTGGCCGGAATTTGCGCCATACTTCTTGGCCAGGTAAGCGGAAGCTTTCCTGTGAATTCATAATCTCCAAACAACACATCCGAAAGCCCGCTGCCTTCCGTTCCCGGCAGCCAGGCAGCTACGAAAGCAGCCCAATCCGGGAGTTGATTGGTGATTATCATCGGTCGCCCCGAGAGCATGATGACAACCATCGGAACACCGGAACTTTTCACATTGTTCAGCAAGGTGATATCATCCGTGCTCAGTTCCAAATCCGCTATCGGCTGTCCGGTTCCAACATCCCCGACCATTTCAGCGTAAGGATATTCTCCGATTACAACAATGGCCGCATCGTGCCCAGCCGCGCCAGTACCGGTAGATGAATAGGTGACATTGGAGGAATTCGCAACAGCGTTTTTAACGCCTTGCAGGATCGTCGTGCCTGGCGTAATATTGCCCGGAGAACCCTGCCACGAAATCGTCCACCCTCCAGATTGATAACCGATGTCGTTCGCTTTGGTACCGGCTACGAATACTTTCGCCCCTTTGGACAAAGGCAGAATGTGGTTTTCGTTCTTAAGCAGCGTCGCCGATTTCCGTACGGCTTCCCGGGCAATCGCACGGTGTTCGGTCCCGCCGAATGTGCCGCCGCTAATCAAGCTTCTGTCGGTATACGGCGCTTCAAAGATTCCCGCTTCGAATTTCACACGCAGAATACGGCTGACTGCATCATTAATTCTGGACTGGGATACCTGTCCGGTATTGACAAGATCTTTGAGCGCCGGAATAAACTGCTGCCAGTTATCCGGCTCCATAAACATGTCGATACCCGCATTTACCGTATCCTTTAGGGCACTGGAGTAACTGGAATAGACGCCTTGATTGAACAGTGCATACGTACCATTCCAATCTGAAACGACCATCCCCGTAAAGTTAAGGTTTTGTTTCAGCATATCTGTAATCATATGGTGATGCGTATGCGCTTTTTCATTATTCCATGTGGTGAGTGAGATCATAACCGTTCTTGCACCAGCTGCAACCGCTTCACGATACGGCTGAATGTACGGCTCTAATTCCGGTTCGGATAGGATAACATTGCCTTGGTCGTCACCGTTTACGGTATTGCCATCACCCATCCAGTGTTTGATGCTCCCTACCGCTTTAGTTCCTTTCATGAAGCCGCTGCCGGAAGGAAGACCCTGCAAGCCTTCTGTGTAGGCAACGCCCATTTGAGAGACAAGCGAGACATTTTCAGAGAAGCCTTCATAGGTTCTGCCCCATCGGATATCTTGCGGCGCACACAAGCATGGAGAGAAATCCCATTGCACCCCCGTCGTTCTGACTTCTTTAGCGGTTGCTGCGGCAACGCGCTTCACCAGATCCGTATCCCGGGTCGCCCCTAGACCCGCATTGTGAGGGAAAATAGTCGCCCCATAGACGTTATTATGGCCATGAACCGCGTCAACCCCATAGATGATTGGAATTTGAAGCCGGGTTTGCATCGCAGCAGTCTGAAAAGCATCCACCGTATCCGCCCAGGCAGTTGGAGTGTTCGGGGTTGGATTCGAGCCGCCTCCACTCAAAACGGAACCGATGAAATGATCTTTAACTTGCGTCGTAGTTGCAGTTAGACGTTCAACTTGAAGCATTTGGCCAATCTTTTCGTCCAGCGTCATCCGTGAAATGAGATCCGCTACTCTAGTATCAATGGATTGAGCGGGATCTTGATAAGGCAGTACGTCTGCAGAAACAGTAATTGGAAACGCCGTTGACAATGAAAATATCATGCAACTGATAAGCGCAATGGAAGCATATTTTCGTAAAATGAAAAATGGCTTAACATGTTTCATACGATCCCTCCTGTTCATGGAGAAGCCCTTACGATTATTCATACACTCTGAATTCAGAAATCGACCACCAGCTCGCGGAGCTATGCTTCAAGGTGATCTTAATATAGCGGCCTTCGGTTATCGGGAAGTTGACCGCTACGATAGGACCAGTTCCTTCGCCATTCGCTACCGTTTTCCAGTTCGTATTGTCGTACGACATTTCTACAACAAACTCCCTCGCATAATCATTTGTGCTGGTGCTGGAATCCATGACAATATGGTTAATCCATTGATTAGATCTCATATCTACTGTGAACGACTGTCCATCTGCTTGTGCTGCACCGCTGCTCCAACGGTTCGCGGTGTTTCCGTCCAAGGCATTTGCCGCTGAACTGCCCGATTCTGTTGAAGATGCTGAAGCTATCCAACCCGTACGGTTCCTCTCCAGTTCGCCGTAAACGTTCAGTTCTGCGATTGTCCACCAATTGGACGCGTTGCCCGTCTGAACGACTTTCAAATAACGTGCGGTCTGCGGAGCGAAATCCACAAGAACCGAAGGGCTGCTGCCGGTTCCGCTTGCTATAGTCGTCCATGTCGAAGCATCAGCGGACACCTGAATTTGATACCCTCTTGGATAATCAGTCGTATGAGTTCCTGCATCGATTAATACACGATTAAACGTTTCGGCCCGCCCGAAATCCACTTGGTAATACTGGCCGTTCGTTTGCCCGGCACCGCTGGCCCACCAGGTGGAACCGCTGCCGTCAATACCTCTGGAAGCAACGTTGCCAGAAGGGTCCGACGACGATGCTGTGGCAGTCCAGCCCGATTTACTGAGCATCTGCTCGTTATAAATATGGAACTCGGCGATCGACCACCAATCGGGACTGGTGCCGGTTTGGATAACACGCACATACTGTGCATACTGCGGCGTGAAGGTTATCGCCTGCTTCCAGCCAAAGCCCTTGCCGCTCTTCACCGTCGTCCAGTTCGTCCCGTCATTGGATACCTGGATATCATAACCTCTCGGATAATCCCACTTTTCTGTAGACTTCGTTTCGAACGAAATCTGGTCAAACACCTTCTTCGATCCCATATCCACCTGGAACCATTGACCGTTCGCCTGCGGCGCCCCGGCGCTCCAACGGGTGCTTGCACTCCAATCAAGCGCATTGGAAGGAGAGCTGCCGGGCTCCGTGGAAGAAGCGCTTGCCGTCCAGCCTGTTTGGTCAAGCGGTACGGTTGCCAGCCATGGATCACCCTTGGCGAACTTTTTCACCGTGTTGATAAAGCTGGTATTCGGTTGGAAGTTGCTTGTTGCAAATTGCTGCAGCTTTGATGTAATCGTGGACGCGGAATCATTATTGATGACTGGTACCGGTGCAGAGTTGCTGTTATACAATCCCCAGTAGCCACCAACGCCTTCATTCATATCGCCTTTAACCTTGTACGTCCAGTTAGTCCAGTTCGCATGAATGGCGTTCAGCCCGCCCATCCATTTAGACCATACATCATCGTAATGATAGAGCGAATATTCGCCGAGCAATACAGGGACATCCCAATCCTTTTGCTTGACCGCCATCGATTGTATTTTATCTTCGGCCAATGTGTTTTGCGCGTTCCAATCTTTCCCATTTGGCATATCGTACGGATGCACTTCATATACAACGTTCGTCCAGCCTTTGACGCTTGGCGGTACAATATTACCCCAGTCAAAGAAGGCCGCAATGTAAATCGTATGATCAGGATCGATGGCCCGGACGGTGTCATACATGCGATCGTAGAAATCCACTTTCTGATTCACATCGTCCGTATCTTCACCATAATCAATTAAGGGCTCATTCATAAGATCATAGCCTGCAATGGCGGGATTATTTTTGTATCTGTTTGCGATCTTTTCCCAGATATCGACTACCCAATCCTGGTACGTCGTATTGGTCCAGAATTCATTAGGATTCGGTCCAGAACGTCCACAGCTGGCAAAAGGACAGTTTCCACCTGGCAGCGTGTGAAGATCCAGCAAGACGTAAATATTTCTGGAGGCTGCTTCGCTTACCAGCCAGTCGATCTTCGTCCAAGCATTGGCTTTCCAGGTGCCGTCTTCATGGAGGAGCTCGTTCCAGCCGATCGGAAGACGGATCATGTTGAGGCCCATGTTCTCGACATTGTCAAGGTCACCGGTCTGAATCCATGTATCTTGATGCGTTGTGACAATGTCTTCTGCTGCAGCAGCGCCAAAGCGTTGTTTATAAGTGGAGTTCATCGACAGATCGTCGTTATTCAGATAGACGTTCATCTCTCCGATGGACCACCAGTTCGCGGAGGTGCCCGTCTGTGTAATTTTAATGTAACGCGCGGTTACGGCTGGAAAGTTAATCGGTGTAGCTTTGCGGCGTCCTTGGCCGCTTGCTGCTGTTGTCCAGTTGGTCCCGTCCTTAGATACTTGGACGGTATAACCGGCCGGGTAATCCTGCTCAGAGGTTGAATTCTTTTCGGTATCCAGAATGATTTGATTAAATGGGATGCTTGCCCCCATATCGGCCTGGAACCATTGACCATTCGACTGGGCCGCGCCGGTCGTCCACCGTGTACTTGCATTTCCATCCTTAACATTGCCAGGTGTCATGCCAGAACCGCTGGAGGATGCGGAAACCGACCATCCCGTTCTCTCCAATGCGTTGTTGGAGAAAAGCGAGACGTCAGCAATCGACCACCAGCTAGAGCTGCTGCCGGTTTGTGCAATTCTGACATATCGCATATAGGAAGACCACCAAAATTCCGCAACCGTAATCCGCGAATTTCCATAAGCGCTTGCATATTTGGTCCAGTTGATTCCGTCTGTTGAGCCAAGAACCTCATAGCTGCGCGGATAATCGCCTGCAGATGATGGCCCGGCATCAATAATTACCTTGCTTATATCCTGACCTGATCCCAGATCCATTTGAAACCATTGTCCGTTGGTCTGCGCAGCCCCGCTCGTCCAGCGGGTATTCACATCTCCGTCAAGCGCATTAGCTGCTGTCGTACCCGCTCCCGTTGAAGATGCCGTTGCCTTAAGGCTCGTATTGTTCATAGTTGGATCTGAGAATACATTAAACTCTGCCACAGACCACCTATTGGAAGAGCTCGATCCGGTCTGAACCACCCGAATGTACTGTGCCACCTGTGGCATGAAACGAATAACCGTGTTCTGTACCGTGCCTGAACCCGTTGCGACGTCTCTCCAGTTCGTACCATCATTCGATACGAGCACCTGATAACTTACCGGATATTCTCCCGTGAAGCCTGCTGCATTGACATAAATGCGATTGAAATAACCCGTATACCCCATATTCACCTGGAACCATTGACCGTTAGTCTGAGCGGTTGCTGTTTTCCAGCTCGTTGCTTGGTCGCCGTCAATCGCATTTCCGGCGTTAGAGCTGTTGATTGAAGCTGAAGCGATCCAACCTGTCCGATCGAAAGCAAATTCCCCGGCAGGCGACATCCAATCCTCAAAGTTCAACCACCCTCCGAAGTTTGTCCCCCTTAGCGTCACAACGTCCCCGGAACCGGAATTGTTTTTAATAAATTCGCCGTCCGTTTTCAAGAAACCGCTTGAGGTGAGCGCAGCTTCAGCCCTCTCAGCTCTTGGCAAAGCAATAAGGAACTCCAGTGCGAGAACCAAAGCCAAGAAGAGTGAAAAGCCCCGTTTCTTCTTCATCATTTTCCCTCCTAGTAGTCATCTTTTTCTTAAAATAACCTGACTTGATAACGCCGGTAATCCCCCGTCCCCAAAAAAGCGTTTACATTTTTTCGGTGTACATAAATCACCTTCTTCTCCTTTTTTTTCTATTATAGAAAATAAAGGAATGTAAATCTTTTGATCATATTAGCATCCGCAGATGTACAATATTGACAATGTTATTCATCCAGCGCTTAAAGATATCAAACAACCCTCCAACATTAAATTGGAGGGTTGTTTGGTCACACCTTCTTATTTTCCAATCCTAATCCACTCCATAGCGAGCGGCTGCTCCAGCGCCTTGATGACAATCCGGTTATTCCCTTGAAGAAGTGGATGGGGATCAGCCGTTCTAATCGTATGCCATGAGTCTCCAGTGACAGGGAGAATGACAGATATGCCATCATTGATGCAAATTTCGACCTTTGACTGTTCATCACCCATTCCGCAAACACGCAATGAAACCAGATGTCCTTCACCATGATGGGATGTATGATTCACCTCATAAGCCAGCCATTCATGAGGTCTTACATACACATGCATCCATTCATCCTTAGCCCAATCCTCACCCCGCATATGCTGGAAGTTAGTAAGCTTGCGGTTCCCCGAAGTAAACCGGATATCGGTTCCATCCGAATCCCGGAAGCCTAATTCCCGTTCAACGAATGCCTCGACATGATAGCTGATACCTTGTCCTTTATATCCATAGAAAATAGCCGGGATGCGAACCGGAGGCCGGAAAAGCAGGGAATGAACGATCTCCGGAAGGTAGACGCAACGATCCAAGGACAGATTCGCGAGGTATTCCCCTAATATTTGTTCAGCATCAGCCGTTTCCGGTTTCGCTCCGCCTTCGAGATAGCCGATAAGCTTCTCCCATCCTTCCGGCATCCTAACCGAACAAGGAGAGTTGGTCGTATCGAGCTTCTTCCATGTCCAGAAGTTCCAGGAAATGTCATGGTCCTCATATAAGCGAAAAGCGCCGGTATACCACTCGATGTTGTTCTCTCCCCCTTCGCCCATATAGATCGGCACATCCCACTCCGTGCGTTTGTCCAGAAACTTCTGAATGCTCTCTGTGTCCGGACTATTCCAATACTTATGGAACTGCAGCATCAGGTTGTCATCCGGCTTCTCCTCAAAGATGGACCAGTCTGTCGCCCAGTGGACCCCCTCCAAAATAATCATATGCTTATCATCGACTTCGCGAATGGCGCGAATGATATCGTTATATAACGGCGTAAGTAGGCTATTATAGGCCGAGAACCATTCGGGCAGCGGCTCATTCAGCAAATCGTACCCCGCGACAATCCATTTGTCCTTATAGCGTCCGGCGAGCATGCGCCAAATCTCGATCGTACGCCGCCGGTTGTCTGCATCGATGAATAGCTCCGGTTTGTCGTTCGGGGAATCGTCAATATTTGTGCCTGTCTGCCCGCCCGGCGCACCGTGAAGATCCAGTATCGCATACACGCGATGGGCTTCACACCAGCCGATGACACGATCCAGCAAAACAAGATGGTCCTCATCATAACGCTCTGTATCTCCGTCATACAAAAAACGCGAATTCATCGGAATTCGGACGGAGTTAAAGCCTTCCGCAGCAATCCGCTGAATATCCGCTTCCGTGATATACCTGTCGTAGTATGCTTTCCAGAAATCCCTGGCCTTTTCTTCACCGATCAAGTCACGTATCATTTGTTCGATCCGGCGGGGGCGGTCTCCCTGACCGGGGAATCGCCACATGTATCCCTCTGGCAGCAGCCAGTTGCCAAAGCCAACACCGCGCAGCAACAGCTCCTCACCATGACCATTCACAATTTTCGGGCCTTTTGCCTTAATAAATCCACTGACTTTGTTCATTCTTATCCGCTGCTCCTTCTCTCTGGCATGAATTAACCCTTTACCGCCCCATCTGCGATCCCGTTCAAAATATACTTCTGTAGAAGCAGGTAAAAAATGATAACAGGCAGCATAGCCATAACGAGCGAGGCCAGAATGCCCGACCAGTCGTTGTTGCCATACTGGCCGAACAGCATATTGGTGGACAGCAGCAGCGTATAAGAGTTGCTGTCTGTCAGCATCAGAAGAGGAAGCAGAAAGTCATTCCACATCCACAATAAATTCAAAATGGCGTTGGTCGCTGTAATAGGCAGAAGCAATGGGAAAATGACGACAAAAAACAAACGGAAATCGCCGCAGCCGTCCATCACGGCCGCTTCATCCAAATCACGCGGGATGGATTTCACGAAGCCATGGTACAGAAAAATCGCGAAGGATACGCCTAAGCCAATATAAATGAGGCCAAGTCCAAGGATCGAGCCCTGAACGTGAAGCTCTCTCGTTATTTTGGTGAGCGTAATCATGGTCGAATGGAACGGAATAAGCATCGACAGAATGAATAGACTGAATAAAAAGCGGCTTAACCGGCCCGGCGTTCTGGACAATTTATAGCCTGCCATGGAAGAAAACAGGATAATTCCCAGAAGGCCAACTGCAGCAATTACCGCCGTGTTGCCCAAGCTTCTCCAAAAGTTGATTTTGTCTATGGCCGCGGCGTAATTGCTAAATTGAAAGGAAGCGGGAGCCGCTAAAACATCGTTCAGCAGCTCGCCGTCTGTTTTGAATGAATTAAGGACACCCATGTAAATGGGAAATAACGTAATGACAGAACCGGCAAGCAGGACCAGAAGGATGAGGCCTGACCTCCAGTTGCGCTCTCTGATCATGCTTCCACCTCCCGTTTCTTCATAATGGCAAGCTGAATGAAAGTGATCGCCATGACGATCAGGAACAAAATCATCGCTTTGGCACTGGCATAGCCGTATCGGTTGCTTTGCGAGAAAGCCTCATCAAATATATTCAGCGCAATGACTTGGGTCGCACGGCCAGGTCCTCCCTTGGTCAAAGCGAACACGGCTTCAAATACTTTGAACGAGCTGTTTAGCGTCAAGAATACACCGATCGTAATCGCGGGGAGAATCATAGGCATTGTAATGTAACGCAAGGTTTGCCAGCCGCCGGCGCCATCGATAGCAGCCGCTTCTTTCACATGGTCAGGAATATTTTGCAGCGCCGCTATATAGATGACCATCAGATAGCCGACGCCTCCCCAAAGCGACAAGATGATAATTGCAATGAAGGATAGGCGCGGATCCCCAATCCAGGACTGATCCAGAAATAGCAGACCCGTTCGACCGGCCAGATCAGGCAGCACTTTGGTAAAAATAAAGAGCCACATCATGCCCCCGATAATGAGACTGATCATATTGGGCATAAAAAAGATCGTGCGGAATAGCGATTTCGTTTTTCGCCGCGATTCAATGAGAACAGCCAGCATGATGGCAAAGACATTTTGCAGAATGACCATGGCAATGACATACTTCAAGGTAAAACCTATCGATTTCAGGAAGTTCTCATCCTCTATCAGTGCTTCCCGGTAATTGGCCAATCCAATGAACGAATACGCAGGATTGACGCCATTCCAATCCGTCATGCTGTACCAGATCCCGCCGAAGGCGGGGGCTAGTACGAAGAATGCATAAAAGACTAGAGCTGGAAGAACGAATGCCAGGAGGATGACTGTTCGTTTCGTTATAGGGTTGCCTGCCACCTTGGCTTCACTCCTTATTCACCTTATGGGTGATTACTTGGCTGTTACTTGAATCGCTTTCACCCATGTATTGTCCATCGTCTCGATGAATTGGTCCTTCGTCACCGTCTTGCTATAGTAGCTTTGAAGCTGCTTGGCCTGCTCATCCGTAACGCCGTTCGGCAGCTTCAGGTCCTGATAAGCCTTTCCTTTAGAAACATAGCTCATGGCTTCATCAATCCAAGGGAACGATTTGTACGTATGGACAGAGGAAATCGGATTGAATTTAAGTTTTTCGAACAGAGCGGAAGAATCCGTATCGTCAAGCATATAGTTCAGCAAATCAAGCGCAACGTCTTTATGGTCGCTATCCGGGGATACGGCGAGCGATGTTGAAGCCGACAGGTTGATCATCGTTCCACTCGGATCATTGCTTACGGGCAGCGGAGCTACTCCAAACTCCATGTCCGGATTTGTCTTTTGAATCGAATCTGCCATCCAAGGTCCTTGAACCCACATAGCCGCCTTACCATTCGCAAAATCCGCAGCGCCTGCCGCGCTGCCGGCCTCAAACGGTTTAGCCGTACCATTCGACATAATCAAATCGATAATATTGAAAATATCCGCTACATCTGCATAAGAGGCTTCGCCTTTATTCATTTTATCGACCCAATCGGGATGCTCAGAATTCACAAGACCGCCAAGAGATAGTGCAGTCATTAACTGTGGAACCCATGCCTCCTGGAAGGCTAATTCAAAAGCCGGGATATTTTTGGACTTTAGCACTTTAACCACATTTTTCATTTCATCCAGCGTTTGCGGAGGCGTCAGACCATTATCGCTGAATATTTTTTTGTTATACAGATATCCCCAAGCAAGGCTTTCGAGCGGAAGAACGGGCACTTTACCGTCATAGGTGACAGTCTGCTTGACACTGTCGAAAAGCTTGCTTACTGCCGGCTGATCCGACAGATCCGTCAAGTAGCCTGCATTATAGTAGGTCGGAATGTCGTTAGCATGGATGGCAAATACATCGGGTGCATCGTTCGAAGCCAAGCGGGTTTGCAGAATTTGTTTCGCCTGGTCGGCGTTTGGAGTTTCAAGCTTGATTTTCACTTCGATGTTTTTTTCCTTCAATTCCTTGGCTTTGAACTGTTCGAAGTATTGGTCGAACTGGTCTTTGAATTGCGGCAAGGTCAGAAATACTTTGAGTTCCACTTTCTTGGCAGGTTCTGCCTTTGCCACCGTCTCAGCTGCATCGTTGTCATTGGATGCTGACGTGTTGCCCTTGCTGTTCCCCGAACCGCATGCCGCAAGTATGGATAGCATGAGAATCAGTACGACGGACAGGTGAAACGTTTTCTTCATGTTCGATTCCCCCCTTGAGTGAGTTGCATCTTCAGTATAAAGAAAACGGTTGCAAGGGTCTTTCCAGCATTTTAGCATTCTGATTTGCATTATTTTGATGCCGGACCTACTTTCTTAAATTGCCGGGAGGACTTCCATAATGCTTCTTAAACACCCGGTAAAAATAAGCGATATCCGAATAACCCGTCATCTCCGATGCCCGTTTAATCGAGACACCCTCTTTTACAATTAAATCCCGCGCCTTCTCCATACGTAACCGTAAAATAGCGTCCGAAATATTCTCGCCTGTTCCTGCCTTGTAAGCCCGGCTTAAATGCTCCTTACTGATAGCAAAAATCTTTGCAATCGTTTCCAATGATATAGAATCCTGATAGTATTTATGAACATAGGCCTTCACTTCATCGATATTCAGCCTGGTTCTCGTCTGGCGTATGTCTTGCACGATTGTGATCACAGCTGTATACAAATTCGACAATTCCTTAGCCGCATCTAATAGGGAGGACTGGCGGATCCGTTCCCGGTATTCTTCCACGTCCATTACAAGCTCCGAAAGCTGAAACTCATCCTTAGCCAGAAGCTCCTCTAATATCGTAATAAAATCATAGGCAAGCTTAATCGGCATCTTCCTTCTCGCCGCTTCATCCTGAAGAGACTGGCTAAGATATTGAGCCAGTTGAGTAAAGGCATGCTCTATCGCCCGGCTATTCAAATCCAGCAAATGTCCGTAAATCAGCTTGCGATAGGACAAGTACCGATCCTGTATAGCCGCTTCCAGCTGGAACGCAATGGTCGGCGCGACGTTCATACCCGACATCATTTCCGTATTCAATTGTTCTACGCACTGGGACAGGGAAGCGTTAAGCTCCTCCGGATGGATCGGCTTGAGCATGTAATTAATCGCTCTGGATTGAATAGCTTGTTTTAAATATACAAAATCATCATAACCGCTCATGACAAGTATTTTAATAGAGGGAAATTGATCGTGAATGGTTTGAAGAAGCTCTACCCCCTCTAAACCCGGCATGCGCATATCGGTAATAACAATATGAGGCATGGTCTCTGCAATGAATTGGACTCCTTGATAGCCATCTTCCGCTTCGCCCACGATCTTCAGGCCTAATCTGTCCCACTCTCCCAACGATTTAACCACTTGCCTTGACCAAGGCTCATCATCCATAATCAGCACGTTATACATCACGAATCCCTCCTCTCTGTCTCCTTGTTGTCAACATAGGGTAATTTCATAAGTATGAGGGTGCCTGCCATGGATTTACTAAACATGCGAATACCGTAGGCTTCCCCAAAATGCAGTCGAAGCCGCGCATGAACATTACGAATTCCGATACTTTTACGACGCCGCGGCCCTGGGAGAGCAGCGGATGGCTCATCGGTGTCACTACCGTTTCTCAAACCGGCACGAAGGAGCGCTAGTTTCTCGGGCAACACCCCGACACCATCGTCCTTGATCATTACAATGACCCTTTTATCGATTTGCAGAATTCTTATATGCAGATGCCAAGCACCTTCTTTGGCTTGCAGCCCATGCTCAAATGCATTCTCCACCAGCGGCTGCAAAATGAATTTTGGCACCCGGCAATCCATCACTTCCTGATCCGTTTCGATGACCGTATGGCATCTGCCGGCGAACCGCTGTTCCTGGATGAACAAATAGTTGCGGGTATGGTTCATTTCATCCTGAAGGGAAACCATTTCATTCTCAGATCTAATGGAATATCGCAATAAGTCCCCCATCATCCTCGTGATCTGATAGATTTCAGGCGCCTGCTTAACGAGAGCCATCCCGCCGATCAGATTGAGCGTATTATTGAGGAAGTGGGGATTAATTTGAGCCTGGAGTGCCAGCAGCTGCGCATTTTTCACTTCAATTTGATATTGATATTCGTGCTCGATTAATTCTTTAATTCTGTGCATCATCAGGTTGTAACCATGCTGTAGCAGACCAATCTCGTCAAAGCTTTTAACCGATTTCATTTCGAAGCTCTGCAACTGCGCCTTTCGCATGGTCCTGGCCAGACTTATGATTGGCCGTGTAATCCGTAAGGAGAATAAGATGGAAAGAAGAATGGAAGCGGTTACAAAAATACCACCGGTCAGCATTCCTGCTCGAATCGTAGGAGAGGCGCTTGCCTTTACGGTAGACTGGGGGATCGCCTTTACGACGGTCAATTGTCCGTCTCCAATTCGCTCCATGAAGTAAAAATATTGTTCACTCTGATGGGATACAAGTTCGTTCGCAGGTATGTCCATCGTATGCAGTTCGTCCAATACCTCGGATGAAGCAATTCGCTGTGTTGATCCTGACAGAAGCTCGCCTTCATCGTTCATCAAGAACACGTAGCTGTCCGCTTCCGATTGCAAGATATGAACGACTTCCTGCCAAACCTCATTACGTATGCCAACCGATATGCCTCCCAAAAACATCTTATCCGGGAAACGATTAATACTATGATAGGCGTAAATCCCTTCAGGCGTCTGTTTAAAATACATGCTTACAGGCTCTTTGGCAATTCTACGCCATGCATTTTCTTGAATATTGAGGGGCCGAATCGTTCCACTATCTGCATAACTCACGGATAACGCCTTTTCGGTAGAGTGACTGTAGAGGGTGAGACGGTCCACCTTTCGCGCATTGGAGAAAAATGTTGTTATGAGCATGTCTCGTAATCTTTCATGGTTCTGTGACTGAGTATCACTGTTCATGTCATCGAGACCCGCCGTCATCTTGTAAATCAATTCCTTGTTAATTTGGAGAGTATAGAACAAGACGTCAATCTGATCAATTAATTCACTTAAATATTGATCCGCCCACAGCATTCTAGATTCATTAGCACCGATCATTTCCTTCTCCACTGACTCACGAGTGTTTATCGTCGCAATCCAGGTAACCGTGACAACTGGAAGCGTAGTCAGACAGGTCATGAGGATCATAAGCCGAAAACGCAGACTGATTCGCTTCATAAATGCCTACCTCCTAACCTGTGTAAGATGCCTTATTCCCTTTAGTATAAACGGTTCATTCCTAATCACATAGGTTCAAATATTGATCTGTTTTTGTACAATATTGATAACCGGATGACAACAAGATCAGAAGGATGGATATAGAAACCAATATACGTAATATTCTCCTTCACGAGCTCATAGTCTGTAAAGGGGGAACGAAGCAGCTTCTTGGGAGAGGAGATGCGGTCCGAAGAGCCATCCTGCAAGGATTGGAGGTCGGACCCCTATGAGTACAGACCAGCTCATTGCCCTGCTCGTTCTTGTCATCATGATTGTACAGCTTGCCGTTGGCAAAAAGAAATCCTAAAGCCCGCACTATTGCATCTGCCTGCCACCCCTGCTTGCCTGGGTGGCGGGTATTTTTTTGCTCCACAATCACTTACTAAAGTTGAGAAACATTAAAAAGTATAGTAATATAAAGATACGAATAAAGGAGGCGGATTGAAATGCCCGAAATGGATAACCGTATGGAAATAGGCATCAGCACATTTTTGGAAACTACACCGGACCCGGTGACCGGGGAAGTCATCAGTCATGCCGAAAGACTGCGTGAAGCCGTGGAAGAGATTGTACTCGCCGATCAAGTCGGACTGGATGTATACGGTATCGGGGAGCATCACCGTGCCGATTACGCCGGCAGTGCCCCGGCTGTAGTGCTTGCCGCTGCAGCGGCTATGACGAAGAAGATCCGGCTCACCAGTGCTGTAACTGTATTGTCCTCGGATGATCCCGTACGCGTCTATCAAGCCTTCTCAACCCTGGATGGCCTCTCTAACGGACGTGCGGAAATTATGGCGGGCCGGGGTTCATTTATCGAATCCTTCCCGCTCTTCGGCTATAGTCTGGATGACTACAACGAGTTGTTCGAAGAGAAGCTGGAACTGCTGCTGAAGATCAGAGCCTCGGAAAAAGTAACCTGGCCCGGCGGCCATCGTCCGGCTATAGATAATCTTCCTGTCTATCCGCGCGCCGTCCAGGACCCGCTGCCGGTATGGATCGCCAGCGGCGGCAATCCCGAATCGGCAATCCGGGCAGGCATGCTTGGCCTTCCTATCGCCTTCGCCATCATTGGCGGTATGCCGGAGCGCTTCGCACCGTTGGTCAAGCTGTACAAAGAGGCTGCCGCCAAGGCCGGGCATAGCCCGGACAAACTGCAGATCGCCACACATTCGCATGGCTTTGTCAGCGAAACCACCGAGCAGGCAGCCGCCTTGTTCTATCCTTCCACGCAAGCCCAGATGAATGTCATCGGGCGCGAGCGGGGCTGGGGGCAAGCCTATAACCGTGCGACCTATGACGATGCCCGCAGTCTGCGCGGCGCCCTCTATGTAGGGGATTCCGAATATGTCGCCGAGAAGATTCTGCTCCTGCACAAGAATCTCGGCGTTACCCGCTTCTTCCTGCATGTCAACGTCGGTACTATGCCGCACCGTGAAGTCCTGCGTGCCATCGAGCTGCTGGGCACCAAGGTTGCGCCGATCGTCCGCCAAGAGCTTGCCCGGGGAGCCGCTGCACAGTAAGCTCCGCAACTACAATTAAAGGGATGCTGTATCCGCCATGCGTATCATCAATGGCTGTACAGCATCCCTTTTTTATTACATGGCTATGCTAAATTCTAACAGCAATATTAATGATAATTGCCATTTCCGCCACCTCAGACCGTCAAATCATTCTCTGATTTGATGTTAATCGCTTCTTGTAGAAGCCTTTGGAGGATAGCAGCAAAAACGGCGATAACCAACGAAGCAAATATGATGATCAGTCCCAAAAATCCAACAGGAGGGTCAACTTTCTTCGCTATAAAACGAAAGAGCGGCATACCTAATACATACAAACCACTGATTGTAAACGCACAGCACTTGATGTTCTTCAACGCTTTCACAGATAATTCAGAGAACGCTGTGTTCTCGTCAATGTACCGTAAAAGATTGTAAGACTGATAGAGCGCTAAGTAAAAGGGCACAGCCGCTCCATACATCACGATGAAAATGAGATATTTCATTAAGTGAATATTTGGATACAACTCCGCTGCGAAATTCGCTATACGGGGCACTAAAAATATACACAAAGCAAGCACTGCAATTCCAGCCAGAACAATAATCACCTTTAAGAAAGTGGTTGAACCTCGTTGAACATTCATTTAAAACACCTCCTCCACTTATGTAATGACAACATGATTTTAGCATATGATTTATCGTTTTAAAACAAATTAATATTGTATTTAATTATATTATTATTGTTGTTTGAACTTGCTGGAGATACGAGAGAAACCAGAATAGCCTGTTTCAATGTCCGGCGGGAGCCGCGCATACGCCAAGTCCATACAATATAGAAAAGCTTCTTTTTGCCAAATCCAGTCCATTCCCTTCATCTCCTTCTGCAAAAAGACCATCTCCCAGGGAGACGGTCTCTATATTTCAATACAGCTTATTGGGGCGGATAAAAGCCATGGAGCACATCGCGCATTTCCTGCTTGATATGGATATCCGGACGTTTGGATGTGGCGAGTGTTTCCGCCTCTTGTACCGTGGATGCCAGCCCCAGCTCCAGCAGGACTCCCGTTGCTACAGTTCCTGTACGGTTACGGCCTCCAGCGCAGTGAAAATATACTGTTTTGCCGCTATTTACAGCCGCTGTAACCGCATGGATAGCCGCCTGCACCGAAGCCTCCTGGCCGCTCTCATGCTCCACAATCGGATAATGATGACGGGTTACCTTTGCCGGAAATCCTTCCGCTTCCGTTCCGGTATCCCTCAAATCGAATACATCGCTAATTTCCTGCTCCTGCAGAGCCTCGAACAGTGCATTCTCTCCGCCAATATAGACTTTGCCCGGAATGAGCTCGTGATAATTCGCCATAATCGTTCTCCCTTATTCGCCGGTTTCCGCAAACTGCTTAATGCGAGCGCCCACTTGATTACGTACCCGCTGAAAGACAGCCCACTTCTCTTCATCCGTACCCTGCGCTTTCGCCGGGTCATCGAATCCCCAATGCTCACGTTTTACCTGTGGCGGGGTAACCGGACACTTATCAGCGGCATCCCCGCATAATGTGATCACGAGGTCAGCGTTATTAAGCAGCTGCGGATCAATAATATCAGACGTCTGTCCCGATATATCAATCCCCACTTCGTTCATCGCCTGAACGGCTTTCGGATTCAGACCGTGAGCCTCAATACCGGCACTGTACACTTTCCATTCATCGCCCAGGTATTTCTTGGCCCAGCCTTCAGCCATCTGGCTCCGGCATGAGTTCCCTGTACACAAAAAGTAAATGGTTTTCTTATCCATGCGTTTCAGTCTCCTTTGAGTTTAAAATAGGGTCAACGTTATATAGAGGCCAAGCAGCGTGATGAACAGCGTGGGGATAGTCAAAATAATGCCTGTTTTGAAATACGCTCCCCAGGATATTTTGACCCCTTTGCTCGAAAGCACATGCAGCCACAGTAGGGTTGCCAGAGAGCCGATCGGTGTAATCTTCGGCCCCAGATCTGAGCCGATCACATTCGCATAGACTAAGGCTTCCTTGATCAGTCCCGAGGTATGCGTAGCATCAATGGCCAGAGCATCAATCATCACGGTAGGCATGTTGTTCATGATCGAAGAGATGACGGCAGCAATAAAGCCCATCCCCATCGTTGCAGCGAACAGCCCTTGATCAGCCACAGCCTGAATCACATCGGCAAGAACGTCTGTCAGACCGGCGTTGCGCAGACCATACACGACTACATACATCCCAATCGAAAAGAATACGATCGCCCATGGCGCACCTTTCACCACTTCCATGGTAGGTACTACGGGACTTCTTCTTGCCATCAGCAGGAAAAAGATTGCGACCACTCCCACCACGGCAGATACCGGAATGTTCAGGAACTCACTTACGAAAAATCCTACCAGCAGGACCGCAAGCATAACCCAGGATAGCTTGAACATCTTCTTGTCTTTAATCGCATCTGCCGGACGTTTCAGCTGTAAGCTTTCAAAGGACCGCGGAATGCTTTTACGGAAAAAGAGGTATAGCACCAGAATGCTTGCCCCCAAAGAAAACAAAGTAGGCATTAACATCCGGCCGGCATATTCCATAAAGGTTACCCCGAAAAAATCCGCCGATACAATATTAACCAGATTACTGACAACAAGCGGCAATGAAGTGGTATCCGCAATGAACCCGCTGGCCATAATAAACGGAAATACCTTCTTCTCATCAAAATTCAGCGCACGGACCATTGCCAATACGATTGGAGTCAGAATAAGCGCCGCACCGTCGTTGGCAAAAAATGCAGACACCACCGCTCCAAGAATGGTGACATAGATGAACATCCGGGTGCCATTGCCGCGTGCCGCTCTCGCCATATGTAAGGCGGCCCATTCGAAGAAACCAATTCTGTCGAGGATTAAGGAATTCAGAATGATCGCAATAAAGGCAAGTGTGGCGTTCCATACGATCAGGGTGACATCATATACATCGTGAAAGCTGACTACACCCACAAGCAAAGCGATAATCGCCCCGCCGCAGGCCGACCATCCAATGGACAGATTCCTGGGCTGCCAAATCACAAATATCAACGTTACTACAAAGATAAGACCTGCTAAGATTCCCAAAATTCATCCTCCTGTGTACATCCGCTTGAATTAATGCAATATTTCGCAGCAAACCGTCACCGGCGTTCTATTCAGCATGGCCAGAATCGCAGGAGTATCCGGCGTAAGCTGAAGCACGGCCTGGATGTGGGGTTTATCTTCTATGTTAAGCGAATAGTGTACCCATTGACCCTTTTTTTGTTCCTTGACGATGCCCTTGCTTCTCAATCTCCGCAGATGCTGACTGATGGCAGGCTGTGAGATGTCAAAAATCTCAACAAATTCGCATACGCACCACTCGCGCTCTTTTAACAAAGCCAGCATCAAGAGACGCGTCCGATCACCCAAAAGCTTCAGGTCATCAGCCAGCTCAGTCACATCCGCAATATCGAAAGCTTCCTCCATGATAATCCCTCCATCCTAGACATATAAGCCCGTGCTTATATACTAAACCAGGATCGCAACATTGACAATCCTCAAATAAACATTGCAATGTGCAATTAAATATTATATAACTGATTTACGAGGTGAGCTTACTTGGAAAATGCACGTGAGTTATTTCAGATCATGACCCGGCGCCTGGGACTGCTGAACAAGAACTGCTGTACCGTTGGCGGCTGCGATCTCTCCCCTGCCCACAGCCATATTCTGTATGAGGTGGACCGCAGACATAACCCCTCCATGCAGCAGATCGCGGAAACGCTGGGCACAGATGTCACAACGTTCAGCCGGCAGGTACAAGCGTTAATCAAAATGAATCTGCTCCAAAAAACACCGGACCCCAGCGACCGGCGAGTCTACACACTGTCGCTTACGGTGCCCGGCAAGATGGCCGCTACAACCATCGATACCCAAATGAATGCGTATCTGGATGAGGTCTTTTCGTATATGAGTGAATTTGAGCAAGAGACTCTGCTGCGCTCTGTGAAGCTTTTTAATGAAGCTATGGGGAAATCCAGCAAATGCTGTGCGCCCGTTACCGGGTGATTTCTCTTGGCTAATACTTGCATTATGCAAATATTATCATCAAAAGGAGTGTTGAAGTATGAACCAGCTTTCCAATGACCAAATCCGCCAAAATGTACGGGGCCGTTATTCGCAAATTGCCGTCAAAACCGTGACGCCTGCCTCCTCCTGCTGTGGTTCGCCGTCAGACTTCGATTCCATATCTGCAAAGCTTGGATATTCCGGCAGTGAGCTCGCAGCAGCTCCCGAAGGTGCCAATCTGGGCCTTGGCTGCGGCAACCCCCAGGCTATTGCTGAGCTTAAACCTGGAGAGCGTGTGCTTGATCTCGGCAGCGGCGGAGGCTTCGACTGCTTTCTGGCCTCGCGTCAGGTAGGCGATCAGGGGCATGTCATTGGTGTCGATATGACGCCCGAAATGATCAGCCGCGCCCGGAATAATGCGGTGAAAGGGAAGTTCGGAAATACCGAGTTCCGCCTGGGTGAAATTGAGCATCTTCCACTGGCCGACCGCTCCGTGAATGTCATCATGTCCAACTGTGTCATCAATCTCTCCCCGGACAAACCACAGGTATTCCGTGAAGCCTTCCGGGTCCTTGAGCCGGGCGGCCGCCTCGCCATTTCGGATATTGTAACCACAGCAGAGCTTCCGCCTGAGATCAGGAACGACCTAGGCGAGCTTTATTCGGGTTGTATCTCCGGCGCTTCTTCCATATCGGAGCTGAAGACTATTCTTAAGGAAAGTGGCTTTACGGAGATTAGCATTGAGCCCAAGGATGAATCCAAAGCTTTTATCAAGGACTGGATTCCGGGCGAAAGTATTGATCAGTATATCGTTTCAGCAGTAATCCAAGCGAAGAAATAAGGAGACAAGGTGGAAGATTCAGTCATCGGCTGGGCCTCCCTCAATCCGTACTCTCACCGCTGCGCCTATAGCGGAGTAGCCGACCTGTCCGTGTACATTGAGCGAAGCATTCGCGGGCAAGGCATTGGCAGCGCCTTGCTTGAGAAGCTGGAAGCCGCCGCGCAAGACAACGCTTTTCATAAAATCGTATTGTTCACCTTCCCCTTCAATGATGCAGGCCAAGGCCTGTACCGGAAAATGGGCTACCGCGAGGTTGGGGTGTTTGAGAAGCAGGGTGTTAGGGATGGAGCATTTATCGATGTTAAAACACCCCTTGACTTCCATCGGATAAACCTGAAGTTTATTCCAAAGGCTGTGCGAAGGGGTGTTTTCAATCTATAAAAATTCTCTTTAGTGATTTATCAGTGCTGCTTGGAGCAGCATCCGGTACAGCAAAACAGTAGTCTCAGCACGGGTTAATGACTGCTGCGGCCGCAATTCATTTCCATACCCTTTTATCAAGCCGGATTGAATGGCTGACTGTACAGCGCCACTTGCCCAGCCGGCAATTCGGCCACTGTCGGTATAGACATCTAATTCGGCTTGCGCTCCGCTATTCCTTGTCGCCAGTGCTGCATCCGCCAGCCGCAATGCCCGAATAATCGTTACAATCGCTTCTTGCCGGGATACCGCCTGATTCGGTCTGAATGTACCATCTCCGAAGCCATCCATCATTCCATATGCTTGTAATGCTGCTACGGCGCCACTGTACCAATTGTCACTGCTTACGTCGAGGTAACCCGCTGGATTCCCTCGTTCCGGCAGCCCAAGTGCCCTTGCCAGCATTGCAGCGAGTTCAGCCCGGGTAACCATAGCTTCAGGTGCAAATTCTGACCCAGCCGTCCCCCGGACGATCAATCTGCTATTCATACTGGCAATTTCATTTTCAGCCCAGTGTCCCTGAATATCTGTGAATTTGGACGTTCTGTATATTACTGCATAAGTGCTGTTCGTAAGGCTTCGAATCACAGCAGACCGATGACCATCCACTGTGATGAATGTTGTCGGCACCGGACGCACACCCGCATTCTGATCCCATACCACAGCCGTTGAAGCAGCACCGGCATCCAAAGGCAGGTAAATAACTCTTTCTACAAAATGATTGAAGCTGGATACTTCTTCAGTCTCGCCATTACGCTTGATCTGAACGGTAAAGTGGACCGGATCAGTCACCAGTTGATACCCACCGGCATTCGCCGCCTTCTGCAATCCTTCTTCCGCTGGGCCGTGCCCCATCAAGAGCCTCACTTCCATATCCTTCGTCCAGTCAGATTCCCGATTTACGATTTCATTTAGTGGCAGGCGATATCGGCCGTACTGGGTTACGAACGTGATTGTGGCTACTTTCCCGGCCAGAATCGGGACGGTATCCCCGGAAAGTCTTAGTGCGAGATTGTCTGCCCCTTCCTCGATTGAAATCGAGAGATTAGCTTCAGCGGCGATAGGCAGTGAATCGATTACCTGTCGCAGGTGATCCAAATTCAGCAGAGCGTCGATGGATTTTGCTCCATTCGTATCGGTTTGAACGGTGACAATCCCCGTTACTTTCTGATCATTAACCCGGACCACAGGCATTTTGTCCGGTGATGGCGGATTCGAAGAGCTTGGGGGATTCGAAGGAGCCGCCGGGACTGGGATCGGGACTGGTGTTGATGTTGGTACTGGTGTTGGTACTGGTGTTGATGTTGGTGTTGGTGCTGGTGTTGGTGTTGGTGTTGGTGTTGAATCCGGCTTGGAGTCGGCTAAGCGTGTCACGTTGAGCGTGTAAGTTTTCATTGAATCGTCCTGCGCTTTGACACGGACCTCGAACTTATTTTGACCGGTTGCAAGAACATACTCCCTGGTTAGCGAATGACTGTCTACCTGGAGTTCGTTCACATAGACGGCAGAATAGACATCAGCAGGAGTCAGAAGCATTTTCAACCCATACACCGGATGGCTTACTTCCAGACTGCTGCTTGACTTCTCGGGGTCAAAATCAAACTTTACCGTCCCACCGAGCCCTATCAGCTGCCAGACCTTCAAGTCCGCATTGCTGCTCAAAGGAACGATATTCCGGATTTCAATCAAGCTTACATTCGCATTGCCTGCCTTATCTGCCACATAGACTGAATAAATTCCATTCTCCTGTACGGTGAAGTGGTCTGAAATTTCTGTACCCTGTGTATCAAAATAGGAGATCAAACGGCTTCCTGCCGCCCATTTTATAGAGGAGACCTGGTTGAATTCACCATACACAGACGCCGTTACCGCAACATTTACGCTGCCAAAGGTTGGTTCGGCCTGATCCATGTTCAGTTCGATAACAGGAGGCTGGTCGTACGTAAAAGTAATATTCACCGTTTGATCCAGCGTCGTACCACTTGCTTCTTCTATTGCAGAATAAGTCACTTTCTCCGCCACCACATTGTTGACCGCAAATGTGGCTAGGCCCTCCGCGTTGGTCAGTCCATACACTTCTTTTGTGACAGAGTTTCCATAAACTTCTGTAATGACAGAGCTTACAGCTTGAGCTTGAAGCCGCACCAGTTTTCCTGCAAGCGGATGGTCATACCCGTCTTTAAGCTTCACAGAGATCAAGGATTGGCTCTGTCCGTCCGCCCGAACGACCAGGCTACTTGCGGTAATTGTGGAGTGAGATGCACTTACTTCACCTGGTACAAGCTGAACCGTTACCGTTGAGGCCAGCATGCTCCCATCGGCAGAGGCACTTATCTTCGCGGTTCCTACCGCTGTCGGCGCCGTCAATGTCGCCGTATAGGTACCATTGTGGTTGTCCGTTACAGTGCTCATCGTACCTGAGGTTGATGTGATCAACACTACTGCCCCTCCGGTGGTCAAGGCATTGCCCTGCGCATCCTTGAGCTTCACCGTTATCACTGTCTGACTCGTCCCATCAGCGATTAGCGAAAAATCACCCGCCGCGATGATGCCAGTCTCTGTTGAAAGTGCGCCAGCTATAAACTGTACCGTTGCCGTTCCGCCCAGCGCCGTTCCACCGACAGTGGCACTGACCGTTGCGGTCCCCACCGTTACCGGTGCCGTCAGCATCGCCGTATAAGTCCCGTTATGGTTGTCGGCGACGGTGCTCACCGATCCCGAGGTCGACTTAATTACCACCGTCGCCCCTCCGGTCGTCAACGCATTACCCTGGGCATCCTTCAGCTTCACCGTTACTGCCGTCTGACTCGTGCCGTCCGCCGTCAGCGAGCTATTCCCCACGGCTATGGTGCTGTTCGCACTGGACGGTGCTCCGGGTACGAACTGTACCGGTGCCGTTCCGCCCAGCGCAGTTCCACCGACGGTGGCACTGACCGTTGCGGTCCCCACCGTTACCGGTGCCGTCAGCATCGCCGTATAAGTCCCGTTATGGTTGTCCGTTACGGCGCTCACCGTACCCGAGGTCGACGTAATGGCCACGATCGCCCCTCCGGTCGTCAGCGCATTACCCTGCGCATCCTTCAGCTTCACCGTCACTACTGTCTGACTCGTGCCGTCCGCCGTCAGCGAGCTATTCCCCACGGCTATGGTACTGTTCGCACTAGATGGTGCTCCGGGCACGAACTGAACTGTAGCTGTTCCGCCCAGCGCAGTTCCACCAACAGTAGCACTGACCGTTGCAGTCCCCACCGCTACCGGTGCCGTAAGCGTCGCCGTATAAGTTCCGTTATGGTTGTCGGCGACGGTGCTCACCGATCCCGAGGTCGACGTAATTACCACCGTCGCCCCTCCGGTCGTCAACCCATTGCCCTGTGCATCCTTCAGCTTCACCGTCACTACTGTCTGACTCGTACCGTCCGCCGTCAGCGAGCTATTCCCCACGGCTATGGTGCTGTTCGCACTGGACGGTGCTCCGGGCACGAACTGTACCGTTGCCGTTCCAATCAGCGCATTGCCGCCGACACTGGCACTTACGGTCGCGGTCCCTACCGTTACTGGCGCCGTCAACATCGCCGTATAAGTCCCGTTATGGTTGTCCGTGACACTGCTCACCGTACCCGAGGTCGAAGCGATCCCCACCGTCGCCCCTCCAGCCGACAACCCATTACCCTGTGCATCCTTCAGCTTCACCGTCACGGCCGTCTGACTCGTGCCGTCTGCCGTCAGCGAGCTATTGCCTACGGCTATGGTGCTGTTCGTACTGGATGGCGCTCCGGGCACGAACTGCACCGTTGCCGTTCCGCCCAGCGCCGTTCCACCGACGGTGGCACTGACCGATGCAGTCCCCACCGATACCGGTGCCGTCAGCATCGCCGTATAAGTCCCGTTATGGTTGTCCGTTACACTGCTCACCGTACCTGAGGTCGACGTAATTACCACCGTCGCCCCTCCAGCCGACAATCCATTACCCTGTGCATCCTTCAGCTTCACCGTCACTACTGTCTGACTCGTGCCGTCCGCCATCAGCGAGCTATTCCCCACGGCTATGGTGCTGTTCGCACTGGACGGTGCTCCGGGTACGAACTGTACCGTTGCCGTTCCCGTCAAAGCATTGCCGCCAACAGTGGCACTGACCGTTGCGGTCCCCACCGCTAACGGTGCCGTAAGCGTCGCCGTATAAGTCCCGTTATGGTTGTCCGTAACACTGCTCACCGTACCCGAGGTCGACGTAATTACCACCGTCGCCCCTCCGGTCGTCAACGCATTACCCTGTGCATCCTTTAGCTTCACCGTCACGGCCGTCTGACTCGTGCCGTCCGCCGTCAGCGAGCTATTGCCCACGGCTATGGTGCTGTTCGCACTGGATGGTACTCCGGGCACGAACTGTACCGTTGCCGTTCCGCCCAGCGCAGTTCCACCAACAGTAGCACTGACCGTTGCAGTCCCCACCGCTACCGGTGCCGTAAGCGTCGCCGTATAAGTTCCGTTATGGTTGTCCGTGACGGCGCTTACCGCACCCGATGTCGACGTAATGGCCACGATCTCCCCTCCGGTCGTCAACGCATTACCCTGTGCATCCTTCAGCTTCACCGTCACTGCCGTCTGACTCATGCCGTCCGCTACAATACTTGATTCAGCAGTGGAGATCTCACTTAATGCGGGGGATGTCGAATAATCCGCAATCATGTACGTTCTAAAAGAGAAGTCATAATTGTTAGCCGAAGAGTAGCCTCTTGAATACGGGTTGCCGGTGCTGCCATACCATCCGAAGCCAGCCGAGCCTCCGAATTCCGTGGAAGCAACCATTCGATACATCGTACCCTTCTGCAAATAAGGCGATGCTCCTGAGAAATTAACCGACACCCAGCCTGCGCTGAAGGAAGCCAGCTGCGCTTCAGCGAGCAATGTCGAAAGATCGCCATCCTTATAAATTTTCACCTTCAGGGCTCCTGGAGCAACGGTATCGAAAATATTCAGTTCAATCCTGCTGAGACTCCCGGTAATCTCCGGAGTAAAGGTCTGAAATCTTGGATAATCATAACTGACCCATACGTTCCCGGTTTTGTTTTCCTGCTTTTGATCGAGCACCTCCGGATCTGCAGCAGACACCTCCCCATGAGACAACGATCCTATAGCAAGCATGAATATCAGAGTCATGGCGATCCAGCGTTTGTATCGTCTGATTCCTTTCATAAAAATATCCTCTCTTTCTTGTATTTCCGATGAATCGAAAAACACTTATGTATTTGTGAATTGTACCTACCAAATCCGAAGGAGCTTACCGATATAATGACTTAACTGACGAAAAAAGTACCTCCTCCAACAATCAGTGCCGCAATAAAAAAAATACCAAAATACCATTTTGTAAATTTAAAACTGATCCCGGATCCGTCCCACCAAATCTTCGCAAAGATCACAATTCCAAGAAGAACAATACTAACAAACGCAATCAGTGCATTCTCCATTTTAATCACCTAGACCTCTCCTGCTTCTAAATTCAGCCCATTCAACATACTCCCAGATTAGAGTCATTCCTTAAAATTTTCTATACCTAAAAAGGCATATCTTCTATTACAATAGATTGTATTCGCTACTACGCCCAAGATTAGAGGTGTCCAAAAATGAAAGTAAATCAGCAATCTGACATTGTTATCAGAAACTCAACACTCAGGGAATGGATGAACGGACAGACCCGCATGAACCCGGAGGCGTTTCTCACTCTTGCCAGGTCCATCGTAGCTTGTGTTCTGCAGCTTCATCAGTTGCAGATCCTCCATCTCGATTTGCGGCCGGAGCGGATCGGTGTTCGTTCTAATGGACAAGAAGCCTATTTAATAGATTCAGGTTATGCCCTCCATCGTTCAGAACATGGTTATTTACGTCCAGCGGGTTATGGTATATCAGATGCAGGCCTCGCCTATTGTTCACCTGAGAATACAGGAAGAATGCTGCGGACAGTGGATGAGCGAAGTGATCTGTACTCTGTGGGCATTATTTTCTACGAATTATTGGCCGGACATCTGCCTTTTCTTGCCGACAATCCGCTGGAATGGGTGTATATGCACCTGGCCCAAGTCCCCCCTCCGCTGACCCAGGATCAGACCTATTTACCTGAAGGCTTGGAAGCTGTAGTCATGAGACTGCTCGACAAAAATCCGGATAACCGCTATCAAAATGCCGGTTTTTTATTGGCAGACCTGGACAAGGTCGGACGTTCACACGACACCTTTTTTATGGAACCGGGGTTTCACGGCAGAGAATATGAGATCTCCATGCTGACCCAGGCTTTTTATTCTGCTTGCTTCGGATCAACCGAAATGGTGTACGTGTCCGGTGAAGCCGGAATCGGCAAAACAAGCCTTATGGACGAGGTTTTCCGCAAACAGCAGCATGCCCGTAATTTTTTTTATGTCACCGGAAAGTTTGAGCAAATCTCTAAAGAAAGCCCTTATCATCCGATTATTCAAGCCTTTCGCGGGTTGATGCGGCATTTGCTGGGTGAACGCAAGGAACAGTCCGAGCTGTGGAGACAAAAGCTGCAGGAAGCACTCGGGGCAAGTGCCAACGTGATCACTGCTATTATTCCTGAAGCCGAGCTGATACTTGGCACCCTGCCCTCTGTGGAAGAGCTTCCGGCTAATGAATCGAAGAAACGGTTTATCTATGTTTTCCGCAAATTTGTTCAAGCGCTGGCTTCTAAAGAACATCCCCTCGTCCTGTTTATCGATGATTTGCAATGGGCGGATTCTTCGTCACTGCAGTTAATTCACGCGCTGTTGTGCGATCCGGAATGCCAATATTTGATGTTTGTCTGCGCTTATCGCCATAACGATATAGACCTTAGCAGTCTGCCAGGCTACGAACATGACGGGAGCGTTACCGATCAGGCAGCTATCCGGCATATTCATCTGTCCCCGCTGAGCCTTGAACAAATGAACGATATTACGATAGAAACCTTGAATACCCAAGCGGATACTGCGCTATCCTTTACAGAACTGCTATATCATAAATCGAACGGCAACCCCTTTCATTTCAAGCAAATATTGCTGCGCCTGCAAGATGACAGCATTCTGGTGTATAACCATGAGAACCGGTGCTGGCAATGGGATTTGGGATCGGTCATTGGGCAGGAACCCAGCTATGCGATCAATGACTTGATGGAACACAGGCTGCGGCGTCTTCCCGTCACTGCGCAGGAGCTGCTTCAAATTTCGGCTTGTGTGGGAAGCACCTTCCATCCGGATCTGATAGCTTGCGTCGCGAATCGGGAGATCGGAGATGTCATATCCGAATGGCCCCAGATTGAAGCCGAAGGGATGATAGTGGCAGATGAAGCGGGTACCTTCCGTTTTGCCCATGATAATATACATAAGCTCATTTATAGTCAGATTGATGATGATACGAAACAAGCGATCCATAGCTCAATAGGCAGAGCTTTGAACAGGGAGGCTTCGGGGTACGAAGAGAACTTGTTTGATGTGGTCAACCATCTGAATAGAGGTTCTGGCAGAATGACCGGAGAGGCCGAGATTCTTCAGCTCATACAATTAAACCTGGATGCGGGAAACCGTGCCAAGGCCACTTCCGCTTATGACGTTGCGCTGGGTTATTTCAGAAAAGGGGTAGAACTGCTGCCAGCGGAAGCTTGGAGCAACACCTTCGAGCTCTGTTTCGAGCTGCATGCTGAACAAGCAGAATGTGAATATTTATGCGGTAATGCTGTGGAGTCTGACCGCAAAATTGATTTCTTGCTTCTCCGTGCGCGCAATGCAGCTGAGCGGAGCAGAGTGCAAATGATCCGGATTATGCAATACATCAATCAGGGTAAATATCTGGAAGGCACTGCGCTCGGTCTAGAAAGTCTGCGGGAGCATCATGTTAACATTTCGCCCAATCCGGGCAAATTCGAACTGATAGTAGAAGCGCTGCGGATCGATGTGCTGCTGCATAACCGGTATGATCGGCTCGCGCATTTGGAAGAAATGTCCGACAAAGACCGGATTGCTGTGATGCATCTCATTCTGGCGATTACTCCCTCCACCTTCTTCACGAACAAAGAGGTCTTTTTTCTGCTCATGTGCAGAGCCATTCAGCTATCTATTAAGTATGGAAACACTCCTGTTTCCGCAGCTGTCTATTCTGCTTACAGCATGCTTTTGGGGTATGCACGGGGGAAATTTGATAAGGGCTATGCCATTGGCAAGGTCGGAATTGAGCTTTCCGAGCGTTACAATATTACTTCAGTTAAAAGCAAATCTTATACCATGTTCGGCGGTGTACTCTGTCAATTTGCCGGAAATGCCCGTGAAGGAGATGCTTACTTGGCAAAAGCGCTTCGTTTCGGGATGGAATCCGGGGATTACGTGTTTGCCAGCTATGCCATGGGTGCGCACATTAATTCACTCTACACAAGAGCACCGTTAAGTGAATTCTCCAGAACGATAACTGAATATATGGTATTTCTGGATACAACCAACGACGAGTTTGTGAAGCAGAACTTTTATCTGTATCAGCAATTTATTCTTGCACTACAGGGAAGAACCCTTTCTCCGGATTCATTCAGCAGCACAGGCTTTGAAGAAGAAGAGTTCCTGGGCCGGATTCATATGGAGGAGACCTCGGCTACCACCTTATTTCAGTACAGCACCTACAAGACTCAACTCAGCTATTTGCTGGGTAATTATGAGGAAGCTATCCGCTGGGCCAGTCAAGCAAAGCCCTATGAAGCCTATGCCACACATCTTCCGCATTTGCCGGAATGTCTGATGTATGAATCGCTTGCCCTATTGGCGGATTCTGTACAGCCTGGGAAACGGGCACATTTGAAGAAACGCTTCAACAGAAATTTCCTCCGCTTCAAAAAATGGGCTGCATGGAGTCCGGCCAATTACCGGTCCAGGTATTACCTTCTACAGGCTGAACATGCGCGTGCCTCTGGTAAAGGCATTCTGGCTGAGGAACTGTATGATAAAACCATCCGTGAAGCAAGAGAACAAGGCGATGTTCAGGTGACAAGCCTTGCCGGCGAGCTTGCAGCGAGATACTACCGGAATTTGGATAAAGGAAAAACAGCCCTCTTCTATTTGCAATTAGCGCTTGAGGCGTATACACAATGGGGAGTGCAAATAAAAATAAAGCAATTAGAGGATCTGCTACTCTGCTGGCAACGCGGGGAACATGCTGATGAATCGTTTGAGATCATCCCTATTCCGGCGGATCGGAGTGATGTAGAGTTATCTGGAGAGGCTGCCGGTGCTCATCATGAGACCCATGCCCTGGACGGCCTGGATCTTGCAGCGATTCTCAAAACCACTCAAATGATAACGAATCAGATGGACAGTGATACGGTGCTTGCGGAAATCATGAATACCATTATGAAATATGCGGGTGCCAGCAAGGGTGCTTTGCTGATGGACAATAAGGATGGACTGAATATTCAGGCGTATGCCGATTCAGAAGCGCAGACTTCCCTCTCTCCTTCTGAGCTGAATGACAGCCTTCTATTGCCGGAGGGCATCATCCGGTATGTCTTTCGCACACAAGAGCATGTCCATTATGTCGGTGGTGAAGAGAGCTGGCTGATCCATAACCCGTATATTGCGAAGCATCGGCCCGGGTCTGCACTCTGTATACCGGTAACCGTTCACGGAAATATGCTGGGTGTCCTCTACCTGGAAAACAAGATGGCAAGCGGTGTGTTCGCGTATGATCGTCTGACTGTTCTTCAGGCCATGGCATCTAATGGAATTTTATTCTGCATGCTGCAAAATACGGCCGGACAGTCCAATAAAGACCCGGAAGCGGAAGAAGCTTCGTTGTCCGCTATAATGGAGGAACCTCTTACGGAGCGTGAGCTTGAGGTGCTCTCCTTATTGGCGGCAGGACTGTCAAACAAAGAGATAGCCGATCAACTGGTCATCGCAATTGGGACGGTAAAAGTGCATGTTAAAAATATTTTCGCCAAACTAAAGGTCAACCGGCGCACCAAAGCCATTATCCAGGCGAAGGAGCTCAATCTGCTTACCCGTCCATGATTTCTTCTCCGATAGCCTCCTTACCAGCTCATGTATAGATGTCATAATGATACAGGAAAAGCCGATCCAACGAAGGATCGGCTCTTTTTCTGTATGGGAAATGCGGCTCTTCCGGCCAATCTTATAACCGAACTGCTAAGCCGTTACTCACTGCGCAGCGCTGCAACCGGATCTTTCTTCGCGGCCATCTTGGCCGGAATGAAGCCGCCGATCATCGTAAGCCCTACACTGATCACACCCAGAATTAATGCATGCAACGGGTTGAGCTGGGCTACGTTTGACAGATCAGTCAGATTATAGAGTACTGCATTAACCGGAATGGTCAGCAAGTAGGTAATGCCAATCCCCAGAATCCCGGAGCAAGCCCCGATTATAAACGTTTCGGCATTGAATACCCGTGTAATATCTTTCTTGCGGGCGCCGAGTGCTCGTAAGACTCCTATCTCCTTCGTCCGCTCCATTACAGAAATATATGTGATAATCCCGATCATAATTAATGACACTACCAGGGAAATCGCGGCAAAAGCAATCAGCACCATGGTAATCCCGTCCATAATACCGCCGGAGATGTTGGTAACCATTGCCGCCAAATCGGTATATTTCACCTGATCCTTGGATTCACGGCCTTCATTCCATTTGTCCAGATAAGCAGTGACCGATTCCTTGGCATTGAAATCAATCGGGTACAAAGATACCGAGCTAGGGATATCTGTTGCCCCTAGGGACGCAAGCACATCCTCTTTAGTCAAGGAAGCATGCCCTCCCGCTGCACCTCCACCAGGACCCATCATCAGCCGGTTTGTACCTGCTGCTCCGGCTGAACCACTACCCGCGACACCATCTGACAATGCTTGACCGGTCAGCACATTGACGTCTGCTTTTTCCTGTGCCAATACGATCTCGGATTTCTGTGCATCTGCTATAAATGAAGCGGCAAGCTCATCCGAATAGGCAATGCCTGGAGACATTGTAGATACGCTGGAGCCTTCCTTGCCGCGCAGCACCCCAACGATGTTCAGAGTCACTGCTTTAGGGCTGTTATAGAGCTCTGTTAAATTCGACGTTGTTCCGTTTACGACAAACTGCTCACCGTTTTTGCGGTAATAGTCATTGTTCATCACAAGCTTCAGCTGAGTTCCAATGAGCTCTCCCAGATTGATGCTGTCCACTTTATAATCGAGCCCCAGGGCATCTACCGCAGCATCGGTCAGGCGGTTGTACTCGTCCACAATGAGTACGACATCCGTCTTCCCGGAAGGGTATTTCCCCTCCAGCACATCATAATATTGCTCCAGATAGCTCCCCGTCTTACTTCCCTGTTTGCTGGGATATGCAGTTAAGCTAATATTGTTTTTATCCAGCGTAGTCGCCTTTTGTCCGTCCGATACCAGTACATTCATATTCACGGTGCGGGTATAGGAAATTCCATCAATCAGCTTAGGATCGATTTTCTTAAGATAATCTATATATTCCTTGGTCAGCACATTGGTATGCTGTGTGGAATTTTTGCTGGGGTCATAGGGATACAGCTTTTTCTCTGCAGGGTACGAGGGAAGTTCTGATGCTCCGTTTCTTGGCGGCCCCAGCTCTACATTCATTGCCGTCTGATTGATCGAGATCGGGAAGTTGGAGAGCGCCCCGGTTTCATAGGAGCTGATCTGCTTATCGAATCCATTCGACAAGGACAGAATCAAGGCGATACCAATGATCCCGATACTTGAGGCAAAAGCCGTCAGGCCCGTCCGCCATTTCTTGGTTGCGATATTTTTCCCGGATAATTTCAAGGCGGTGAAAAAACCCATACTGGTCTCTTTCAGCTTGTAGGAGCTTGAGATCTTTTGATTGGCCAGCGGATTGCTGTCCGATACCGCATGGCCGTCCGAGAAGCGGATCACGCGGTCTGCATAGCTCTCGGCCAACTCCGGATTATGGGTAACCATGATAACCAGCTTATCTTCCGCAATGGTCTTAATCAGCTCCATGATTTGCTCACTGGTTTCTGTATCCAGAGCACCTGTCGGCTCATCCGCGAGAATAATGTCCGGATTATTGGCCAGGGCACGGGCAATTGCGACCCGCTGCATTTGTCCGCCCGACAGCTGGTTTGGTTTTTTATGGACATGCTCCTTGAGTCCAACCTTCTCCAGCACTTCAAGCGCCTTACGGTGCTTCTCAGCAGAGGCTACCCCGCTGAGCGTCATGCCCATTTCCACATTATCCGTAATACTCAGATGCGAAATCAGATTATAGCTTTGGAAAATAAAGCCCACACTGTTATTGCGGTACGCATCCCAATCTCCGTCTTTGAAGTGTTCCGTGGATTGGCCGTTAATAATCAGCTCTCCGCTGTCATATTGATCCAGTCCGCCGACGATATTCAGCAGTGTTGTCTTCCCCGACCCGCTCTGGCCCAGAATCGCAACGAATTCACTTTCCCTGAAATTCAGATTCACCTTATCCAGTGCAACCTGTGTGAATTCCCCGGTCTTATAGCTCTTGGTGATGTTTTTTAATTGCAGCATCGTATTCTTCTCCCTTTCCGTTCCCGTGTGATCATTGATCGTTACTCTCTCTCTCTTCTTGTCTTGCTGGCCCCAGTATAAGCGCCTAATGTAAACTAAACCTAAACTTCACCAGTTGAGATTCACTTGATCTTGATGAGGTATACTTAAGCCATCTATATACTTAAACCAATGAAGCATTCCAGGAGGAAACCCCATGTTTAATATTCTTGTGGTTGAGGATGACAGCAAATTGCGGCAGCTCTTCTGTACAGTCCTGACCAAAAATGGATACAACGCCATCCCGGCAGTGAACGGCGAGGATGCACTCACGTTACTGGATAAGGAATATATCGATTTGATCATCTGCGATATTATGATGCCGCTTATGGATGGATACGAGCTGACGCGGACACTCCGGGACAATAACAACAATCTTCCGGTTCTCATGGTGACGGCACGGGAGAACTTCGCTGACAAACAGCAGGGATTTCTCGTTGGAATCGACGATTATATGGTCAAGCCCATCAATGTAAATGAAATGATTCTGCGGGTTGGCGCATTGCTTCGACGGGCCAGAATTATCAGCGAACGCCGGATCGAATGGGGAGGAACTGTGCTCAATTATGATGCACTAACCGTCATTCAGGGCCAGGAGAGCACCCTTCTTCCGCAGAAAGAATTTTATTTACTCTATAAATTAATCTCCTATCCGAACAAAATCTTTACCAAACAGCAGCTGATGGATGAAATTTGGGGCATGGATACAGAATCCGACGAGCATACAGTGGTGGTTCATATTAACCGCTTGCGCGAGCGTTTCAGGGAAAGCTCTGACTTTGAAATTGTCACCGTAAGAGGATTGGGCTATAAGGCGGTGAAGCTGGGATGAGGCGCAAAAAAAGAGGAGGCCTTTGGTGGCATTTTGTGTCGCTTGTATTTGTGATTATTTTGTCCTTCCTTTTACTCATGGCGATCTTGGCCTATCTATACATTCGCCTTGGCAATGAGACTATACAGCACAGAAATCCTTTTCCGCCTATTCTGACCATTGTTTTGTTCAGTCTCGTCATCGGGACAACCATCACCGTGACCGTGGGCCGAAAAATATTATCTCCAATTGCGGATCTGATCAAGGCAGCCAAGGAGGTCTCCACAGGCAACTTCGACATTCATTTGAATGAATCGCACCGGGTGGGTGAGATCAGCGACGTCGCCCACCACTTCAATCTTATGGTTCAGGAGCTGCGCAGCATCGAGACCCTCCGCAATGATTTTGTTGTCAATGTGTCTCACGAATTCAAGACGCCCATTGCCGCTATCGAGGGGTACGCCACACTCTTGCAGGAGGATAATCTCAGCAAAGAAGAGCATGATGAATACACTGGCATGATTATAGACAGCGCCCGGCAATTGTCCACCCTGTCCGGCAATATTCTCAAGATCTCCAAGCTTGAAAACCAGGAACTGCTCACAGAACAAACGGAATACCGCCTGGATGAGCAGCTCCGTCAGGCCCTGTTATTGCTGGAGTCGGCCTGGGCTCCCAAGCAGCTGAACCTCAACATTGATCTAGACGAGCTGCAATATTACGGGAATGAAGAGCTGATCATGCAGGTATGGCTGAATCTACTTGGCAATGCGATCAAATTCACGCCGGAAGGGGGGGAAATCTCCGTCTCTCTCCGGCCCGGAGACCCTTGGATTTCGGTGGTCATATCTGATACAGGAATAGGAATGACTCCTCAGGTCCGCAAGCATATTTTCGAAAAATTCTACCAAGGCGACCCTGCCCGTTCCTCCGAAGGCAACGGACTGGGCCTGCCTCTGGTCAGCCGCATCATCAGCTTAAGCGGAGGCACCATTGTGGTAAATAGCGAGCCGGGACAAGGTTCAACCTTTACGATTATGCTGCCTGCAGGTAGTGAATGAAGGAAAACATTATAGAAACGCAGATAAGGATGCCTTAAAGCGTTAGCTTCAAGACATCCTTATCTCTGTAGAACAGAGGCAGTTGAGGCGGGGCATGCGATTAGAGAAGGACCGGCCGGATTCTGCCGTCTTCTTCATAATGGAGCTCCGTAAATTTGACACAGCGTTTGTGGTCCACGCCGCCGGACAAGGATGCGTCATGGTAGAACAAATACCATTTTCCGTTAAATTCCACGATGGAATGGTGGGTCGTCCAGCCCACGACGGGTTCCAGAATGGTTCCTTGAAACACAAAAGGTCCACAAGGCTTGTCGCTAACGGCATAGACGATTTTATGGGTCGTGCCTGTGGAATATGACAGATAATATTTCCCCTTATATTTATGCATCCATGGGCCTTCGAAATATCTCCTGTCTTCATCACCCGCAAGGATGACATTCCCTTCTTTATCGGTAATAGTAATTTCCCTCGAAGCCGATTCGAAGGACAGCAAGTCTTCACTCAGCTCCGCTACCCGTGGGCCGTAAGCCGGTTCTCCCGCGTCTTTCTCAGCCGCATCCGGCTGGTACACACCGGTTTGCCACTTTTCTAATTGTCCGCCCCATAAGCCGCCGAAATACATATAAGCTCTTTCGTCCTCGTCAACAAACACGGCGGGATCGATACTGAAGCTCCCTCCGATATAGCTTGCCTGAGCCTGAAAAGGACCAGCCGGCGAGACTGCCGTTGCTACGCCAATGCGAAAAATGCCATCCTTGTCCCGGGCCGGGAAAAACAAGTAATAGGTCCCTTTCCGGTACGCGGCGTCGGGTGCCCACATTTGTTTGGAAGCCCAGGGGACATCCCGGAGATGAAGCGCCTCTCCATGATCCACACACGGGGACGCCGGACTTTCCAACGATAATACATGATAATCTTCCATCGCATACTGGTCGCCATTATCGTTCGTAGGACCACCGTGGTCGATATCATGGGATGGGTAAATATACAGCTTGCCCTCAAATACATGAGCGGAAGGATCGGCTGTATAGAGATGGGTAACTAGCGGTTCATTTTGTGCTGCCATAGCAGAATTCTCCCCCTCATTGAAATGTTTACGCCCTTCATTAAAACAAGCCTGTCGGCAAAATTATTCTTTTACGCCTCCAAGCGCCACACCTGCGATAATATACCGCGACAACAGGAAATACACCACAAACAGCGGCAAGGCCGTCAAGGCCAGCCCCATATAGATCGAGCCGAACTCCGTCTTGTAGATATCACCGCGAAGCAAGCTTACCATGATCGGCATCGTATATTTCTCTTTCTGAGTTAGCAAAATCAGCGGCATGAACAGGTTGTTCCAGTTGGCCACAAAGGCAAAGATCGCCTGCGTCGCCACTGCCGGCATCATGAGCGGCATGATAATCCGGTTGAACGTGCGGAACTCACCAGATCCGTCTACCCGTGCTGCCTCTACAATCTCTATCGACAGCGTGGCGAGCAGGTATTGGCGCATGAAGAACACTACCGCCGGCGCAGCAATCGCAGGCAGAATCAGCGGAAGGAAATTGTTCGTCCAATGCAGTTTATACATGAACTGATAGAATCCGATCGCACTTGCCTGGGAAGGAATCATCATCACGCACATGATGAAGGTAAAGAATGGCCCCCGAAGCTTCCAGCTATAGGTCACAAGTCCATAAGCCGCCAAGGACGAGAAATAGACAGTACAGAGTGTTGCAGAACTAGCGATAATGAATGAATTCATGAAACCTTGAAGCGGATCGAAGCTCTTGTCGAGCAGCACCCGCAGGTTGCTCATCATGTGGGTTGAAGGAAGCAGAGAGAGTCCGCTTTGGATTTCTGGTGTAGAGCGTGTGGCGTTTACGAACATGATCCAGAAAGGCAGGATGCTGAGCACCGCCAAAGCGATGCAGACCACATAGATAATAGTTTTGTTTATTTTCCGGCTCACTTTACCGTTTTCCTGAATTTTCGCCATGTGCTACACCTCCCTCGCGGCTGCTTTAGCAGCGTTTCTATACTTTTGCTTTTGGATCTTTTTTATTTTTGCTGCATCGCGGTCGCGCATCACGTAGAACAGCAAACCGGACAGCAACGCCGAGATCACGAACATGATCATGCTCGCTGCTGCAGCACGATTATACATGTAACTGCCCTTGAACGCCTGCCCATAGATAAACATGGACGTAGTAAGGGTTGAGTCATCCGGTCCCCCCGCAAGGAATAATTGCGGAATATCGAACATGGTTAAACCACCTACCATGGAGGTGATTAGTGTGAACAGCAATATCGTACGCAGACTCGGCAGCGTGATACGGAAGAAGGTCTGAAATCCGTTAGCACCGTCAATCGCTGCAGACTCGAAGAGCGCGGGATTGATCCCCATAACACCTGCGATCAGGACGATCATGGTGTTGCCGTACCACATCCAGAACTGGATGAATGACACAATGCCACGCGCTGTCGTCTTATCCTGCAGGAAGAATATCGGACCATCCGTCCATCCCAGCATTTGAAACAAGCTGTTTACCGGACCCATCGGGTACGCGAACAAAGTGCTGAATAGCACAGCAATTGTACTCGCAGTGATGATATTAGGCATATAGAGCAGAACCTTGAACAAACCTTGTCCTTTTATGTTAAGACGCCGGTTGGTGAACCATGCGGTCAAGAGGAGCGCAAGAAGCATCTGTGGAACGAAGTTCGTAATCCAGAGCAGCCCGGTGTTGAACAAAGACTTCCGGAACGATGCGTTATCAAAAAGGAGATCCTTGAAATTCTGAAAAGGGTTATCCAGGATATGAATCGGCTTAGGGATTAGTCCCTTCATATCAGTAAATCCGATCACTGCGGTGTACAAAATGGGGTACAGTGAGAAAATCAGAAATGCAAGAACAAATGGAAAAGTAAAGATATAACCGTATTTCGCGTAGCTGACATCTTTGCGGCGCATGCTCTCACCTCATTAGTTGATATGAAGGGGCGGGATAACTCCCCCGCCCCTCCGATTCCTTCTTATTCGCTTTCAATGCCAAGCTGGTCTTTGACTTGCTGTTTGAAGGTTTCGATTGCTTTATCACGGGTCTTATTGCCTGCAGTGTATTCGCGTACTTGATCACGCCAGATCTTATTGATGGTTTCGTCGAACTGGGTCAAGTTCTTGCCTGAAGCGTTAGCATTGGCTGGAACAAACACGTCAAACATGTTTTGTCCGCCGAGCAGTGGAACTTCACCGTTGGATTTCGACATTACCACGGAGGAAGCAACGCTATCCTTCGTGCCCTGCTCGCCTTTCTTCATCGTGCCGTTAGCCCAGTAATACTGGAGGCCTGTTTCGGAAGTATCCAGGGTAACCCACTTCACAAAGTCAGCAACTGCTTGCTTCTTTGCATCGTCCTTGGTCACGTCTTTGTTAGCCAGCAGCCAGGTGCCGCCCCAGAAGAAACCTGTTGGCGGCTCAGTAACTGCCCAGTCGCCATTCGTAGCTTTCACTTGACCGTTCATTACGTAGTTGATGAGCCATGCAGGACCGAAGAATCCAAAGATTGGCTGAGCACCGGCACCGGACATATCTGCGTACCATGCTTCTGTCCAGTCAGTGGTATCGTTATGATAGCCATTGTCTTTCAACTTTTTGGAGAGATCCAGGAACGCTTCGCGCTTTGGATCAATATGAAGTTTGCCATCGACCAGCCAGCCAGTGTCAGAGCTGTTCTCGATCGGATGCCAGATGTCGCCGTCACCGGATACGATGCCGTATCCTTTAGCTTTCAGCTTCTTAGCTGCATCGAAGAATTTATCCCAGCCGGGGCCTACTTCAGTTTTGATGGTAGCCGGGTCATCGGTTCCAAATACATCCTTGGCAATCGAGCGGCGATAGATGAAGGCTCCGCCAGTTGCCTGGTAGCCGAGGCCTTTCAACTGCCCGTCTTTGCTGCCGATATCCACCGAATATTGGGCAATACCCGCGTCCTTAACCATTTGGTCATCAAGGCCCAGATCAGCATAGTTAGCTGCATAGGTGGATGCGTCACCTTGTGTATACTTAAGCACGAACGCCGATTCAGCTGCATAAATGTCTGGAGCATCTTTGCCGCCAGCGGCCAGAGCCTGGTCAAGTGCAGGCTGATAAGCACCATCCGTGGTTGCAATAACCGTAGTTTTGAACTCCACATTTGCATCAGGATGGGTTTCCATATACTTCTTGGTCATGTTTGGAATCTCGTCCGTGAAGCTCCATAGATTGATGGTCACTTTTTCGCCCTTCCCGGCTGCTGGAGCCGCGGCAGTACTGGCGGATGGAGCTGGACTTGCGCTTGGGCTGGATGAATTTGAGTTTGAATTGGAATTCGAGTTTCCGCCACACGCTGTGAGAGCTGATGTCATCACAAGCATTGTAGAGATCCCCACCAAAACACGTTTCATACTTTTCATACTTTGCCTCCCCTTTATATTGTTTCCTCGGTTTTTTGTAACCGCATACATAATTATAGAACTGATGACCCGTGCGCATAAGGAACCACTCATTGGGAAAAATTCCACTTTTATTAGATTTCGACCGATCCAGGGCATAAAGATAATAAATCAAATGAATCATCAACCTCATGAATATTCTCTATCCCCCTGATTTTCGACCCGAAAATGACAAAAAAGCCTCATCCCGTAGCAACGACGGTCGAAGCCAGTTATATCATCGTTTCAGCTTGAAAGTCCCGGCTGATCCAAATGGATCAGCCGGGACTTTCCGTTCACTGCTTTTTTATGAACCAGATGAGTTTATTTCTGGCTGGCGAGGAATTCATTAAGCTGCTTTTGCTTTTCGGCAATGACTTTGTCGAGGCCGGCGGACTTTTGGGCGGATATAAACTTGGGCAGCATTTCGTCCAGATCAACCGAACCCGTCTCAAGTGCCTTCTGTGGCTGCATCTTTGTTAATATAGCCCTTCAGGAAATAATCCCGGGTTACTTTCAGCGCATTCAAGTACTGCGGGAACTCTTCGGCCGGTTTGACTATGGCATCCGTGCCATTCTTATCTATAGCGCCAGGTATCGTCGTATCCCCCAGATAATCCAGCTCCACAAAGGAGTGTGAGGAGAACGTTCCGCCTGTCGTATACAGCGGATACATGTTCGGCTTCTTCTCTTTAACGATCTTATAGACGGCATCGAGATCTTCAATTTTCTTAACCTTGCTCATGTCGATGCCGAGTTCATCAGCGATGTCCTTCCGGTACACAATGCCGCCTGACGATGTCAGTTCTTTATTGGTTGGGACTGCGTAGTTTTTACCCCCGATTTTGGAGCCGCTTAAGAAAGCCGGGTCCAAGCTATCCTTGATGCCCTGGCCATATTGATCGAGCAAGGGGCCGAGATCCATGTATACGCCTTTGGCAACGTTCTTCGCATAACCGTTCCATGAGGCCGTGAACAGAATGTCTACAGGCTCGCGCGAAGCGATTATGAGGTTAATCTTATCGTCCCAAGCTCCCCAGTCGATCGGTGCGATATCAATCGTTGCATTGATTTTCTCGGTTAAAATCTTGTTCAGCGCTTCCTCGACAAGAGCTTCGTCCGCCTGGGGTGCACCTTCGTAAACCAGCTTTAGCTTATAAGGCTTCAGCTTCGAGGCATCTGTGGCTGTATTATCAGTGGTTGTGTTCGCGGAAGCGTCCGGTGCGGTGCTTACCTTGGCGCTTTCTCCCGGTGCGGCCGTGTTAGACTTGTTTGAATGGTTTGAATTTCCACAAGCCGTAGCAGCCAAGGACGACATAATTAACGCTGTTAGAAGCAGTGCAGTCTTACTTTTGGTGTGCTTCATCTTCAATTAATCCCCCCAAATAATATATGGTGCAGGCCCCCTCAGCCTTTGACGGAGCCGACTGTCAGTCCCTTGATAAAGTACTTCTGGAAGAACGGATAGGCAAAGACGATCGGCCCGACGCCCACGACGACCATCGCCATCCGCACGGTCTCACTCGGAAAGTTAACCATTCCGCCAGCCCGGGTAATCTCAGCCATTGCGTTCGGGTTGCTGGAGAGGTACTGAATATTGACCATCATCTTGTGAGAAAGTATTGTACCGATATGATGTGATTGTCGGAAATAAATACCAGGCTCAGGAACCAGTCGTTCCAGTACGTCAGCGTCTGGAACAGTGCGACTGTCGCCAGAACCGGCAGCGACAGCGGCAGCACGATCCGGATAAATATCCGCAATTCGCCTGCCCCATCGATACAAAAAATGAGGATGGATCTGCGCCTGCAGCTGCTTCAGCGTGGCATCACGCGCCAGGATACGCGATTGCAGGACATTCTCGATGAGATCCTGAATCTGCGTCGCCATTTCGTTGAAGTTCTGCATGAGGAACGCGAATTCATTGTTCGATTTCTTCGGCAGACGGTAGGCGTAATCGCCTCCCTTGATCCGTTGCACTGCGCGTACAAGCTGGAAGATAGGCCGGTGTACGTTCCAGTACAAAGCGGACGCAGCGGCGATACCGGTTAGCAGAGAATGACTGAAGACGCTCCAAACAACACTCTCTGCTGCCTGATCGGCCCGATGATCTGACCCAGCGGAACAGAATCGATGAGATGCCACTCTAGGAGATTAGAATAATAGTAAGTAATCAGATAAGGCCTGCCGTCGAACGAATGGATCAGGAAACCGGAATCCCGGCTATTGACCCTGTCGCCCAGTTCATTGATGATTCCGTCCATCTTGGGCCCTTTCACAGAACGGCTGGCGATGATGTTATGCCCCGCTTTGTAAAAAAACGGATTGTTAGAGTGCCCAGACTTGTAGGTGTCGAGCAGATTCTCGAAGCTCCACTTGTAGAGGTTAATGCGAACGGCAACATCCAGATCCTCCGGATGGGCCGGTTTGTAACCCGTAGTGACATAGGTTCGGGTGAAGCCGGGGCCAATCTCCAAATCATCGCTGTAGCTCCATCCCAGCGAGAACCGGCTTTCAAACTCTACAGGGGTCATACTCATAGGAGGGGGACGAAGAAATGCTATTGCCCCGATGCGGGAAATAGACGGTCACATCATTACGCCAATTGCCTGATGCGCTGGCCAGCGACAGCTTCTCGTGGATTAGCAGCCTTGTTTTCATTAAGGAATAATCGCTCATCTCGTGGTTGTACAGGTACTCCAGCACGTTCGTGTCAACAGATCGAACTTCTCGATACTGGCATCCATTTGCGCCACGAAAAGCTCCATCCGGTTCAGGCTCGCTTTAATAAGCTCCTCCTGTATGACGTTGATGCTCTTAGACGTAGAATAATAATACAGCGCCACGACCGGCGTCAGCAGAATCAGCAGCAACACTAGCATTTCCCGAAAGATGTTGAATTTGATACGCACAGAATTACCATCCTTGTTTCATAGTCACAGCTCAACCTGTATTTTACAATATGTTGTAAGCGTTTTCTATATTCTTCGATGCATAGATCCCCATCTCTCTCTTAAAAGCATAAAAAAGCCGCCCAATGGAATGAGCAGCTTACAGAGATCCTATTCATTAGTGTCTTTTTTGTTGATATTTTTCCACCAACATCTTAAGCTTTCTTACCACCTGTAATCATTTCAATCCGAGAATTATGATTTATAGCAGCTTAATCAGCTCTTCTAGCTCTTCAACCAATACTTTTGCTAATTCAAAATCAGTATTTTTTAAAGCCACTTCTATTTTTGTTTCCACTGATTTTTTCTGTTGTTCCGTTTCTAAATAGTCTTTATCAAAATGACTGGCATAAATCATCTTTCTAAATTTTCGCATACTCATTTTTCTAATCGTCTTATCGTCAATGATCAGGACATAATCCATGCCATTTACCACAGAATAGAAATCATGAGAAATCATGAGAATCGCACCCTGATAGTCCCCAATGGCTTTTTCCAGTGCTATTTGTGTATAGGTGTCTAAATGGCTTGTCGGTTCATCAAGAAGCAATACATTTGCTTTACTGGCAGAAACCTTAGCCAATTGAAGCATGTTTTTCTCTCCGCCAGATAAAGATTCTATCTTTTGATTAACGATTTCACCTTCAAAGCCATAGTTGGATAGATGTGATCTAATCTCATCATAAGTTGTAAACCCGGCATCGATGAATTCCTCAAGAATAGTATTGGAATCCTTCAGCATTTCGCCTTGAAGCTGAGATAAATAAGCCACCTTAACCTCAGCATTAATTTCAATGGAATCATGATTATTTTTAAAGATCTCCCGGAGTAGCGTCGTTTTCCCGGTGCCGTTTGGACCGATTAGGGCTACTTTATCCGTAGATTTTATCTCAAAGTTAACATTTTCTAAAAGCAACTCATCAAAGGCAATACTATAATCATTAACATTTATAACAACGGTGTCTTCCATTTCATTATCCACACCAAAACTGATATCCGGTTGCTTAATATCTACGAAGGGTGCCTTAATTCTGCGCGCTTCCAATCTTTCCTGAAATTTAACTCTGGCTTTTAATGCTTTCCCTCTGGATGCTTCGGAATTATAAGTTGCGATAGCTCTAAGATTATCGATGATATTGTCGTTTCTCTTAATTTCTTCCTCTTCAGCGACTGCGAGTTCTTGCAGCTCAATTTTAGTTTGAAGTAAGGAGAGGTTATATTCAATATATCGCCCGTCGAACTCTTGAATCTCCAAGTTTTCAAGGTGAATAATTTTGTTGAAACAATGATTCAATAGATATCGGTTGTGCGTAACAACCAGCAGTATTCCCTTGTGAGAATTAATTAGATGTTTAAGCGCATTTAAGTTTTCAAAGTCTAAAAACACATCAGGTTCGTCCATAATCATTAAGTCTGGATGATTAAGCATTTCCTTCATTACTTGAATAAGTTTGAATTCCCCGCCACTCAGGTCAGATACCCTAACATCTTTAAGCCTCATGAGGTCTGCCAGATTCAGTTTCTTATTAATGTTGCTCTCAAAATCATCCCCGCCCATTGCATCAAATGCATCTAAAGCTAATTGATACTTTTCAAGCAATGGATCAATATCTGTGGCTGTCTCCATTTCAGTGAGAATAGAGTTTATTTCATTTTGAATCTGAATAAACTTTTCGCCGATATATTCAAAAACGGTTGTTTCTTGAGATTTGTCTGGTTGAGAGAACTGACTTACAAATCCAATTGTGCAAGTGGGGTCTATCACTAACATGCCATCATACAAATATCTTTCTGGATCCATCAGTATATCGATCAGTGTACTTTTCCCACTGCCACTTGTTCCAATAAAAGCGCAATGTTGCACCTCTTCAAGCGTGAATGAAATGTTTTTATATAGTTCTTTTTGCGGAAACGAGAAGGATAAGTTATCAACTTTTATCATAGGATTACCTTTCTTTATAACTAAATTTGTGACTATTATCAAATGTATTGAAGAGCATAGAATTTAAGTTTACCACAAATACCATTTGGATTGTTGTCCTTGAACAAAACGACAGGGCAATGAAGTTATGACTGACACTTCGGTGTTCCTAGGTAGTAAGTAATATCTTTCGTTATATTATAGTCATCAACGGATTGGCATTGTAACGAATGTAGCTTCACAATGTAAACTGTATTATAAAATTTAAAGTTCTTAGCGGCTCATAAATCATACCTTCAATGTTTCTCTTGAGTTTACTCCACTTCATAGGCGACTCACACATAAAAAAGCTTTGCATGAATTTCTGATAACGTTGTTGTATTCATGAACCCGAGAGGCTTAAGGTCCGCTAGGACCGGGTGGCTACGCCACTTAGCCTCGCAGGGTTGTCTGCGGAATCCGCTTCCTCGAGATGCCTCTTGCAGACCAAGGTCCCGTCAGAGGCCGCAGCGTGAATACGGTGTTATATGTTGTAGCCGCCTTCTTCGATTCCGCATAATTTATTCATGTTGTAGTATTTATATTTAATTCATGTTTTTTTGTTTAGATTTCCCTTTGCTATTCCTCTTATAAAGAACTACATATCCGTAAAGATATCTGAACAAGGTTTATTCTTATTTCTGTTCTACTATTCCAACTTCGACTATCCCATTCGACTCCACTTAAATCATCACCGCCATACAGGATAATTCCTAATTTAACTTCTCTGAATTTTGAAACGGCCATAAATGCTGCTGCTTCCATTTCTACAGTTACACACCTTTCAGCTTTCCGCAACTCAACTTTTTCTTTAGTTTCTCTATAAAATGAGTCTGTTGTCCAAGTTTTTGCCTTTATATACCTAATATTATGTATATTAAAATCGTCCTCTATGCTTTTTAAAACTTCTGGATCACATTCAATTTCTCTAGATGGCTTAATGTAATGGTATGATACCCCTTCATCTCTCACCGCAGAAATTGGTACAATTAAATGTCCAACTGCAATGTCTTTTTTAAGTACACCTGCACCACCACAAACTATAAATTTCTGAAATCCATACGCTATCAATTCTTCTAAGAATCCTGCTGAGCCTGCAGCCCCTAAATATCCCAGAGTAATATGTACTTTTTTTCCTTGAAAATACGTTTCATATATTGGTAAATCTACCGTCTCGCAATGTAGACACGCAACTTCTTTCAACTTCCCCTCAGTTTTCATTTTTTCAATTGCATCTCGAAAAAATGTTATTATACAGTATTCAAATTCTTCTTTTGGCTCGATAAAATTAGTTGCTTCTATTATAGCAACTCGCGATTCATCAAATTCCAATATTGGAAACTCTTTAATATCGATTTTTTTGCTCTCCATCTCGACTTCCCTCCGAAGTAATTTTATTATTCCTTCTTAGCGGGTATTACATATAACATCTAATTTACGAACTTCGTAAACACCTCTACATGAAGAATATTCGCGAGCTTATTTAGCTATCCCTGCTCGATATAAGAATAAAGCAGATGTTCTACCCAATCATATATCCTGTGAAGTTCCACTCTCTTCAGAAAGAAAAATCATGCTATACGCGCAAAAATAAGCCGTCCTCAAATGCAGGACGGCTCATGATGTTTAATATAGTTCTAGACTTTCTTTACTGGTTCCCAACTTTTTTATCACCAGACAAACAGCTGCTGTATCTTTCCCTACCCTATTCCACCGTAACGCTCTTCGCCAAGTTACGCGGTTTATCCACATCGTGGCCCAGAGCAAGCGAAGCGTAGTAAGCCAGCAATTGCAGCGATACTACAGACAAGGCAGAGGTCAGAAGCGGCAGTGTCAGAGGAATCACGAACACCTGGTCAACAGATCTAAGCAGGTCGTTCGCATGCTCTTCATGAGTGATGGCCAGCACGTGTGCGCCGCGGGCTTTGACTTCCTTGATATTGCTGACGGTTTTCTCGAGAACGGATTCCTGAGTTGCCAGGGCAATGACAGGAACGCCTTCTTCAATCAGCGCCAGTGTACCATGCTTCAATTCACCTGCTGCATAAGCTTCAGAGTGAATGTAAGAGATTTCTTTCAGCTTCAGCGAGCCTTCCTGAGCCACAGCATAATCTACGCCACGGCCGATGAAGAACAGGTGCTCATGCTTAGCGATTTGTTCAGCATAAGTCTTGATCGCTTCTTTTTGCGCCAGAATTACTTCTACTTGCTCCGGCAGGGACTGCATAGCTGCCAGAATTTTGGCAACCTCAGGTTCGGATTGCGTTCCGCGTACTTCAGCCAGGTACAGACCGAGCAAAGTGAAGGCAATCAGCTGAGAAGTATATGCTTTGGTCGAAGCAACAGCAATTTCCGGACCAGCCAGAGTTACCAATACACTGTTTGCCTCCCGGGCAATGGAGCTTCCCACTACGTTGGTGATAGCGAGCACATGTGCACCATTTGCTTGGCCTTCACGCAGTGCAGCTAGTGTATCAGCAGTCTCTCCGGATTGGCTGACTACGATAACCAGAGTTTCCGGTGTAACGATCGGCGAACGGTAACGGTACTCCGAAGCGATATCATTTTCTACAGGAATACGCACCAAGGATTCAATCAGGTTGCGTCCAACAAGACCTGCGTTGTAGGCAGTCCCGCAAGCAACGATCTGAACGTTGCGGATGTTCTTGATCTGCTCTTCGGTCAGGTTAAGTTCTGGCAGAATCACTTTGTTACCTTCAGCGTTCATACGTCCGCGCATAGTATCGCGGTATGCCTTTGGCTGCTCGTGGATTTCTTTCAGCATGAAATGCTCGTAGCCGCCTTTTTCCGCAGTAACAGCATCCCAATCGACAGTAATCATTTCCCGAGAAATAAAATTGCCTTCAATCGTCATCAATTCGACAGCATCCCGTGTCAACACAGCCATTTCGCCGTCGTTCAAAATATATACGTTGCGGGTATATTCCAGCAAAGCAGGAATATCGGACCCGATAAAGTTTTCACCTTCACCCAAGCCAATGATGAGTGGACTTGCTTGACGTACAGCCACCAGTTTGTCGGGTTCATATTCAGTCAGAACTCCAAGTGCAAACGCACCACGCATGAAGGTGATCGCTTTTTGTACAGCTTTCACGATATCTCCTTCATATTCACGGGCGATCAAGTGCGAAATAACCTCCGTATCCGTTTCGGAAGTAAAGTGGCATCCTCCGGCAATCAGTTCTTCTTTAAGATCAAGATAGTTCTCCACAATGCCGTTGTGTACGACTGAGAATTTCTGGCTCTCATCAGTATGCGGATGGGAGTTCTCATCAGAAGGCTTGCCGTGGGTTGCCCAGCGAGTATGTCCGATTCCGGCACTTCCTGTTAGTGGAGTAGCTTCAAGTCTGGATTCAAGGTTCGCCATACGGCCCTGTGCTTTTACGACCTGGAGTCCTTCCTTGGTGAACACAGCAATCCCGGCTGAATCATACCCACGATACTCAAGCTTCTTCAAACCCTCTACCAAGATCCCTTGCGAATTCTGATTCCCGATATATCCTACAATACCACACATAATAATTTCCTCCGTCCGATTTATAGTGTGGGCGGCATAAGGAAAGAAACGTGCCGTGCGGCATGTTTTTGAGAAAAAGCAAATATTCTGTTGTATTTCAGACTCAGTCAAGTGGACACGGCTAAGCAGCCCTTAAAAGGACAATATCCGGTTCAATACCTTTTCACTTGCAACTATGTTCATGAAATGTACAGTCTTCTCCTCTGCCGTGGCAGAACGCTCTGTGTTTCTTTCCGTTATTGCGTAAGCCCATGAATTGTACTCTTTCTGCTTGCACCCACAGAAACGTTGTGTGAAAGGTCGCCCTCGCATTTTCCGTTTCCATTTACGGCTCTGGTGCATCACCGGGAGGTCCCCGCCGAACATTTCGAACACCTCCACCTCGTCAGCTTACATCTGCCGTGATCCGTTCAAGCCCTGCCGCTACCCGGCAACTTAATAGCTGTCCCTTCTCCCCCGCGCAAGATCAAGCTCTGGCGCTTGCTGTTGCCAACCTTACTATCCACGCTTTCCTTCTGGAATGACACCTTATCTATTATATGCACCTTACATCGTTTTGGCAATGCTGTAACGCATGATTACTTTTGGCAGCTAGTATAAGAAATTAGACAATATACAGATGCAGCCAGTGAAGATGCCTTAAGCATTTCTCCTCACCGGCTGAACATCATAACATTATATCATTAATTACACCAATTCACGCTGAACGACATCAACGATTTGGCCTACATAGAGATCCAGCTCCGCCTTATCCGGGCCTTCTGCCATAACCCGAATCAACGGTTCAGTTCCCGAAGGACGCACCAGCACTCGGCCGTTATCACCAAGCTTGCCTTCAACCTCTTGAATAGCCGCTTCAATGGCCGGATTGTTAGGATAATTAGTCTTATCCTGAACACGAACATTCACAAGCACCTGAGGGTATTGGGTCATCATTGATTTCAGTGTACTGAGTTTCTTGCCGGATGACTTCATGGTATCCACCAATTGGATTGCCGTGAGAATACCATCACCTGTTGTATTGTAATCCAGGAAAATAACATGACCGGACTGTTCTCCGCCCAAATTGTATCCGCCCCGGCGCATTTCTTCCATCACATAACGGTCACCGACCGCGGTTTTGGCTGTATTTAGACCCAGTTGTTCTGTTGCTTTATAGAAACCAATATTACTCATTACTGTGGATACAATAGTGCCATCTTTAAGCTTGCCGGCACGGTTCATCGCTTCTCCGCAGATGCAGAGGATAAAGTCACCGTCAACCTCATCGCCATTCTCATCAATAGCAATCAACCGGTCAGCGTCTCCGTCAAAAGCAAGCCCCAGATCCGCACCCTGGCGCAGCACCTCCTCGCGCAGAGTTTCCGGATGCGTGGAGCCAAAGCCGTCATTAATGTTCAGCCCATCAGGCTCTGAACCGATGGCGATTACTTCTGCACCAAGCTCTCTGAACAAGCGCGGGGCCAATTCATAAGCTGCGCCATGAGCGCAGTCAAGCACTACCTTAAGTCCTGCGAAGCTTTGAGAAATCGTGGTTTTGAGATAGTTCAAATATAAATATTTCGCATCATTATCTACATTAACAGTTCCCAGGCCTGCACCTACTGGGCGTGGCAATTCATCGATCTCCGCATCCATCAGTTCTTCAATCCGCAACTCGGTTTCATCTGTCAGCTTAAAACCGTCTCCGCCAAAGAACTTAATGCCATTATCTTCAACCGGATTATGCGAAGCAGATATCATTACTCCTGCATCCGCCTTAAGCAATCTTGTAATATAAGCCACAGCAGGCGTACTTACAACACCTAACCGGATTACCTGAGCACCAATGGACAACATGCCCGCTACAAGCGCCGATTCCAGAAGAGGACCTGAAATACGCGTGTCCATGCCTATGACCACCTTGGGCTTCTCTACATTACCAGCCAATACATACCCACCGCAGCGGCCAATACTGTAGGCCATCTCTGCTGTTAATTCACGGTTTGCAACTCCGCGCACACCATCTGTTCCAAAATACTTACCCATCTTTTTTCTCCTTTTGAATACGCTGCATTAGCTTAATGAATTATTGTATGAATGAACTCTTATTTCGGGTACCAATGTCACCTATTATAGACGTTTGCTAACCGTAAAAGTTACGTTCCGCCAGAACTACCATTGTTCGTCGCGCCGTTCGCACTTGCAGTACCACTGTTATCAACCGCGCCTTCGGATGGAGATGGCGTAGCTGTAGGAAGAGCATTATCCCCACTCTGAACAGGCTCAGTCGGGCTCTCCTCACCAGAGACAGGCTCAGCACTAGGCTCTGAGGTTACCGTGCCGGTGCTGCTGTTATCCGGAGTTTCCGCGGCCGCCGGCGTTGCGGGAGCGTTTAGCTCCACAGTTGCCCTGAGACGTTGTGAAGCATTCCCTAGGGCAATGAACCTGGGTAGAGAAACATGTAACGTAACCTCATGAGATCCGGCTGTGAGGCCAACGACGTCTGCTACCACGCTGATATTGTTCTTATCTATCTGTTCCAGCAGATTTGGGGCTCCTGATACAGTCAGCGAAACGGTTTTACTGGCAGGATCTTTGATCAGAGCGGTAAGTCCTGTATCTACCCCCTCCAGCTTGACGGGAATATTATCAATGGTCTTCTCAGCAATGTCCGAGGTCACAACAGAAACATTTAAGACCGCAGGCTCAATCTTGGCAGCGCCCTCCGGAACTGTCAATTCCAGCTTCAGCTCCTTAGTACCTGCAGAATCAATTGAACCTAAGTTCAATGTCGCTTCATAGGATGATAAAGAAGCTAAGGATTCTTCGGTTCCATACACTGTTACCGTATCCTGTTCCGGCGTCACCTTGGACAAGGCCACACCCCCTGGCAGCTGACCGCTAAAACTCACATCCAGCGGCAGGCTTTTAAACGGAAGAGTAATCGGCAACTCCACAGTTACGAAGGACGGCTCGATAACTGCATCCTTAATCTCGTTACCGCCGCTGTCATACGCATACAGCTTCAGCTTCTTTTCTTTTATCGTTTCACTGTCACCGTTAAGTTCAATGGTTCCCTGCACTTTGGCTACCTTTCTAAGCTCACTAGTACCCAGCGTAACCTTCGCCTCAACGGCTGGTTCTATGACCGGTGTACCTACCTGATAACCCGCCGCAGGCTCACCCTTGGTGATAATCGATATTGGAAAAGACTTGGTGTTGCGGAGTTCCACATGCACATTCACTTCATTGGGGATTATATCATCAAGCATCACGCCGCTCGGAAGTGAATAATGCAGGGGGAGCGTAGTGTCTCCTGGCTGAACATTGCTCAGATCAATCCACACTTTATAGGCATCTGAAAACTTGTAGGTGAGATCCGATTTTTTGCCCATGACTTCCAGTCTGACACTTTCGGCATCCCTTGAAGTGATTACATATTTATCCTCATTGAAGCCGGTATCCTCAATCTTCACATTTTCAATGGTTTTAGACTCCATGTTTACCGTTGTCTGGTTCGCAGGTGCAGTATCCACATGGACAATGATCCAAAGGATAATAGCGAAGGCAAGCGCGAGAATTTTGTTGAAATTGTTATTCTTCATCCACTTATCCATTGCGTTTATCCTCCCTCCGTTTCCAAAAGGCGGAGCTCTTCTCCTTCAGCGGTGAAGTGGCCCGAAGTTCCTCATATAGCTTGGAAATCAGAGATTCTTCCTTAATATCACGCACGATCTGACCGTTAATTGCCAAAGATATCTGTCCGGTCTCTTCTGAGACCACGACAGAGACGGAATCCGCAACCTCACTAATCCCAATTGCTGCCCGGTGACGGGTACCGAGCTCTTTGCTGATGAACGGATTCTCGGAGAGAGGCAAATAACATGCAGCGGCGGCAATCTGCCCATCTTGCATAATGAGCGCACCGTCATGCAGCGGAGTATTGGGAATAAAGATATTGATTAGCAGTTCGGAGCTGACTACCGACCGCATAGGAATCCCAGACTCCGTATATTCATTCAGCCCCGTTGCCCTTTCAAAAACAATTAATGCCCCAATCTTTCGTTGCGCCAAATAATTCAGTGCTTTAATAACTTCACCAATCAATTTGCTGACTTCCTCATCATTCTCAGCAGCCCGTCCAAAAAACTTGCCCCGTCCAAGCTGCTCCAGCCCCCTTCGCAATTCCGGCTGAAAGATGATAAATATCGCAAATATCCCGAACGTAAATATCTGGTTCATCAGCCACTTCAGCGTATATAAATCTAGAAGGGTACTAAGTGCCCAGATTACAACCAATACCAGAATCCCTTTTAGCAGCTGTATCGCCCGGGTCCCGCGCACCATATTTAGCACTTTGTAGATGATATAGCTGACAATCAGAATATCGATTATATCTTTAATGGACTCTTTCCATGTTAGATCTGTAAAATAACTCATGCCAAAACCCCCGTCATTTCATATTAGCTGGGTTTATGTAAACTGTCTGTAAGTTCTGTATCATACCTAGGTTATAACGTTCCAGCCCAGGTTGCAAGTTTCAGTCGCCGGGGAAACCTATTCCCCTATACCTTCGCAACAAAAAAGCGCCATCTTTCCGGAAAAAGAGGCGCAAATAATATTCCTGCTAAAAGCAACCAAGTGTTATTTAACGGTAGGCAACTTCAGAGAACATGTTCGTCACTTTATACCAGAGCCAACTTACCGCTTGGTCTATGCTTTTGACTTGCCCGGAGATATGAGCTGTTGAAGCCTGGTACAGGGAGCCGTCAATCACAGTCACATTACCGTCCACTTCCCCATATACCTGAGTTTTACCGTTCTCCACCGTTAGATCGCCAGATATCGTTTTACCAGAGGGTACGATGACCGTATTCCCTTGAATGACAACCTGTTCCAGGTCTGTTCCCCTGACCACAAGCTGCCGATCCTGATTCCAAAAGGTAACGGAGCTCATCAGCATCACCAGAATGAACACGGACGCCGCTGAAAGAGCGGGGTGCCGCTTGATCCAGGTCACAAATGCGCGTTCCTTCTTGACCTGGGGCAATGAATTCATAATCCGGCTTACAAGATCCTCCGAAGCCACAGGACTCTGGTGCATCAGGGAAAACATCAGCATATCGGTCTGTTCCAATTCTTTGAACTTTGCACGGCAATCTGTACAGGATAGAAGATGCTCCTTCAATTCCCTCTGTTGCAGTTCGGGCAAGTCGTCATCCAGGTAGTCGTGCATCATAGAGACGGCCAGTTTGCATTCCATAGGAGCCAATCCTTTCATGAGTGCTATTTAATTATAACAAGACAAAGGGGCAGGGCGCATAAGACTTGCTTAACTTACATACGGCGCTGCCAATCATACGTTTCATAAAAAATAATCTATTTTACATTTTAGGCTCTAATTTTTTACGTAAAAATTCACGTCCCCGGTGTACTCGGGTCTTAATCGTTGTTACAGGCATATCCAAGACATCACTAATTTCCTGAAGCGACAAGTCCTGCAGATAGCGCAAGATCATCACTGATCTGTATTTCACAGGCAAACTGTCGATGGCCTCATAGATCAATCTCTGTGTCTCTGAGAGCAGCAGTTCTGTTTCCGGAGTCACATTATCACTGGGAATCATGGAATAACCGTCAATGCCTTCCTGGTCGTTCATTTCTGCATCCAGCGAATATGTGGGCCGCCGCTTACGCAACCTGTCAATGCAAAGGTTCGTGCCGATGCGGTAAATCCATGTTGAAAACTTTTGTTTGTCATCATACCGGTCCAAATTGCGATACACACGCAAAAATGTTTCCTGAACGATATCTTCCGCTTCATGGCGGTTGTTCAGCATCCGATAAGCCAAATGATATATTTTGTCTTTATATAGTTCCACAAGCTCGGCAAATGCCCTTTGGTCGCCCTTTAAGGCGAGCTTTGTCAATCTGCCTTCCAAATTCTCCACCTGTTAACTCCCCCAGACTTGCCGCCCTTGGTCTTTCATCTCATGAATGTCCACGGTACAAGCTCTTAAATGGTAATTCATGTTTCGTCAAAAATCAAGGATAGTATTGTTACTTTCTATCTTGAATGGGCACAGCACGAGGGATAAAAAACGATGATTCATCGCGACTTTGAGAACATTTGGATTTACGGTCGCTGTTATTGGCGGATTTCCTGATCGAAACCGCTACTCACGGTCGAAATCCCAGAATAAAGGCGCACGCTGTTCTCCTCCAATTCCAAATCCCCACTTTGTCGCTCCATCATCAGAATTTAAAATCCCTGTTACTCTGCCCAAAATTCATATCAGTAACAATGAGGTAAGGCAAAGGGCGGGAAGCGGTTTTGTCTCTTACCAGCTTCGTTATCCTCTCAGTTCTCTCGGCGGCTTCAGCCATCCAGGCTACTAATCCAGAACTAAAAATCCCCGTCCAGCCTCCATACAGAGGCGAACGGGGATTGTGAATAATATAAAGAACAAATCAACAACCAACCTAGATCAGAATATCAGCCGGTATTCCGTAATCCGGCGGCAATACCGTTGATAGTGAGCAGCACTTCTCGGAGCAACTCCGCGTCATCACCGTCCACTTCGCGCAAGGCTCTTAGCTCGGACAATAGCTGCACCTGCAAATAGCTCAGCGGGTCAACGTATGGATTACGCAGACGAATAGATTCCTGAATAACAGGCACATTATCCAAGATGTCCTGCTGTCCGGTGATTTTGAGAATCAGCTCGGAAGTCAGCTTGAATTCCGTTTCTATCTGTCCGAAGATACGCTGACGCGCCTCTTCATTTTTGCCCATGCTGGCATATTCCTTGGCTATAATCAGGTCAGCCTTGGCAATAGCCATCTGCAGTGTGTCAATTAATGTAGTAAAGAACGAGAAGTTTGCATACATATGCTGCATGACCTTCAGGTTCTCTTCCTTATTGTCATAGAAGCTCTGCAGGCCCGTTCCGGCAGCGTACCAGGCAGGAAGCAGATAACGGCTCTGTGTCCAGGCAAACACCCAAGGAATCGCACGCAGGTCCTCGAACCGGTCACTATTCTTCCGTTTGGAAGGACGGGAACCAATGTTAAGCTCCCCGACCTCAGGAAGCGGTGTTGACTCCTTGAAGTAGGTCAGGAAGTCCGGATCACGGAAGATCAGGTCCTGATATTTGTTCAATGAAACCTCAGAAATACGGGCTACAATTTTTTCCCATTCCGGCTCATATAGATCTGTATGAGGTGATCTGGCATTAATTGCAGCTGTAACCAGTGCGGATGTTGCCTGCTCCAGACTGCGGTAGGCAATCCCCTGCATCGAATAACGTGAGGAGATAACTTCGCCCTGTTCCGTAATCTTAATGCCGCCTCCAATCGTAGAAGCCGGTTGCGCCAGAATACTGCGGTTCAGCGGCATGCCGCCACGTCCAAGTGCTCCACCGCGGCCATGGAAAAATTTCAGCTTAATACCGAAATCATCCGCCGTAGCCGTAATCTCCTTGAGGGCAACCCGCAGCTCGTAATTGGCGGTTACCACACCCCCATCCTTGTTACTGTCTGAGTAACCGAGCATAATTTCCTGCAAATCGTTCATGGCTCTCACCGCATCCCGGTAGATCGGCAAGTTAAGCAGCGTACGCATAATTTGTGGAGCATCATGAAGGTCGTCAATGGTCTCGAACAGCGGAACAGCCTGTAGTGTACAAACTACAGTACCATCATTGTCTTTTCGGAACAGACCAACTTCTTTGGCGAATACCATGACCTCCAGAATGTCACTTGCGGCTTCAGCCATGCTGATTAGATAACTGGTAATACACTGTTTGCCGTACTCCTCTTGCGCCGTATAAATGGCACGGTATACTGCAAGACATTCCTCAGTGCTCTCACTGTAGGACTGATAAGGCGAAGTCAGCGGACGCGGATCATTAAGCAGCTTTTCTAGAAGATCGATCTTCTCATTCTCCTGCAGCTTTGCATAATCCTGTGTAACGTTCATTTTGGCCAAAATCTCAGTCATCGCATTTTCATGCTCCTGACTATGCTGACGGACATCAAGCGTCGCAGTATGGAACCCAAACAACTCCACCTGGCGAATCAGCTTCTTGATATAGGTATCCGCTACATAATCTGCATAGTGATGTCGCAGACTGCGGTCGATCACGTTCAAATCATCTATAAATTCTTCCGGTGAAGAGTAGCGCTCCAGTGAGCCTTTCTTCTCATCATCCATAACGTTCTGCGTCTTGGCGATCATATAGGTAAGCTTAATCCGGTAGGGCTCATTATCATTATGCCAGGATTTTGACTTATCCAGATTAATAAGGCTCCGGTTCAATTCAATGGATTCCAGCAACTCCGGCGTTACATTAACGATACTGGTGCTAAAGCTCAGATACTGCATCAGCTCACGCATAATGCGTTGGTATTCCCGAATCGCCAGTTTACGCTGAAGTCTCAGTGTCTGCAGAGTCACAGCTGCGGTCACCGAAGGATTGCCATCCCGGTCGCCGCCGATCCACGAACCAAAACGCAGATACGTCGGTACGTGCCAATTCTGGCCCGGATAGTATTTGCTTAGACATCGTTCAAGTTCTTGATACACATCCGGCAACACTTGGAAAATCGTCTCATGGAAATAATACATCCCATTACGGACTTCATCCAGCACCGTTGGCTTGCGGTCGCGCAGCTCATCCGTCTGCCACAAGGTAATGACCTCATTAAGCAGTTTCTCCCGCAGTTGTTCACGTTCACGGAACGTTAGGGTAGGGTTATCCAGACCCATGACGTCATCGGAGATACGTTTATGAATATCAAGAATCGCCCGCCGCATCGCTTCAGTAGGGTGAGCGGTCATGACCAGCTCCAGAGACAGACCATTCATGATTTCATGAACATCCTCGTGTGAGAAGTCACGCTCGCGGAGCTCTTGAATCGCGCTTTCGATAGAACCAGGCTGTACGGTCTCCCCGGCTGAACGTTCGTAGTCGCGTTTACGGCGAATCCGGTGATTCTGCTCCGCGATGTTCACCAATTGAAAATAAATGGCAAACGCCCGTATCACCTGGTGGCGATTCTCCGGATCCAGTGAATTAATTAGCTCCTTGAATTCATTGTGCAGTTCAGGCAAAAACAATGAGCGCAGCGATTTGCTGGTTTCACGGATCTTCTCCACGATATCCAACAGTTCGTTGCCGCCTTGGTGAACCAAGACTTCACCCAAAATATTCCCCAGGAACCGTACGTCTCGCCGCAGCAGATTATTTGAATTGCTTTTGCTGACGGCAGTCGTAAGTTCGGTCATGCTGCTCCCCCCATCCTCTTCCGGATCAATGCTTTTAACATTGTCTATTTGAAGCTTTCCTCATATCATACAATAAAACTGCCCGGAAATCTCCAACTTTATTGCGCTGTAAAGCGATACAGCAATTAAGATTATACACCAATCTAACTATTTATACAGTCATAAAAATAATGTGTATATCTTCCTATTTATATTGTCTGATCCGCATCGGGTTTATGTAACAGTCATGTAATGATTCATCACTGAAATTTGAATACGAAGTCCTTATAGTTATTGCTTACGTGAACTTTATTTACATAAAAGTTAGCTTCTATTGAGAGATTTCAAGCTTTTTATTTCAAACTATGGTTTTTCACTTGTATTCTAATTGTGAATTTTCTTAAAACGGCCTAAACGAAATTCCACTTTCTTAAAGCATTTTTTGTACCTATCGTAAGTTTATTCAATTTGAAAACCAAGCTTAGATATTTCGTGCTGGTAAATTTGTGGTCAGTTCTGGAATATTCAAAATAGTTCATTCTTGCTCTTGCGACTATTCGAATGGAGCAGAATTATATTAACACTTCTTTATAATTCTCGTGATGTAATGCTTTGGATTAACAAAAAAACTCCTACCAAAAGTAAGAGTTGATTGTCAGCTTAAGAGCTGTGTTATCGGGATGACACGATTTGAACATGCGACCCCCTGGTCCCAAACCAGGTGCTCTACCAAGCTGAGCTACATCCCGAAACGTATAAAATTATGGAGCGGGTGATGGGAATCGAACCCACGCTATCAGCTTGGAAGGCTGAAGTTCTACCATTGAACTACACCCGCACAGGTGTAAAATCGGGATGACACGATTTGAACATGCGACCCCCTGGTCCCAAACCAGGTGCTCTACCAAGCTGAGCTACATCCCGTTAATATATTCTCTTTAAATAAAAAATGGCGCGCCCTGAGAGATTCGAACTCCCGGCCTTTTGATTCGTAGTCAAACGCTCTATCCAGCTGAGCTAAGGGCGCAAAATAATGGAGCGGACGACGGGAATCGAACCCGCGACCCTCGCCTTGGCAAGGCGATGCTCTACCGCTGAGCCACGTCCGCAACTAAGTGGTGCGCGTGAAGGGACTTGAACCCCCACGTCGTAAGACGCCAGATCCTAAGTCTGGTGCGTCTGCCATTCCGCCACACGCGCATGATACAAATAAAAGTGAGCCATGAAGGACTCGAACCTTCGACACCCTGATTAAAAGTCAGGTGCTCTACCAACTGAGCTAATGGCTCCCATTTGGCAGGGGATATAGGATTCGAACCTATGATGACGGAGTCAGAGTCCGTTGCCTTACCGCTTGGCTAATCCCCTATGATGGATACCTATAGTGTGCCCACAATCTCTTTCAATATGAGAACGATTATGGTGGAGGCTGAGGGGTTCGAACCCCCGACCCTCTGCTTGTAAGGCAGATGCTCTCCCAGCTGAGCTAAGCCTCCATATGTATGGTTGTCCTCAAGGGAAAATGAAATTTGGTGACCCGTATGGGATTCGAACCCATGTTACCTCCGTGAAAGGGAGGTGTCTTAACCCCTTGACCAACGGGCCTAAAAAACTTGTGGAGCTCTCAACCGGATTCGAACCGGTGACCTCTTCCTTACCATGGAAGCACTCTACCTACTGAGCTATGAGAGCATGGCTCCCCGAACAGGACTCGAACCTGTGACAACTCGATTAACAGTCGAGTGCTCTACCAACTGAGCTATCAGGGAATATCCGCTTGGCGGCCTCCTACTCTCCCAGGACCCTTCGGTCCAAGTACCATCGGCGCTGGAGGGCTTAACGGTCGTGTTCGGGATGGGTACGCGTGGAACCCCTCCGCTATCGCCACCAAACGGGCATTTGCGGTGCAAATGCATCATTCAGGTCTCAGCATCGCCAAATGCTGAAAACAAATCTTTTTCATTTAACCTCTTGGGTCTCATGAATCAGAACTTGATTCCTGAAAACTGAATCCGAAACGAATCTGCGTTTATCATTTGGATAAGCCCTCGACCGATTAGTATTGGTCAGCTCCATGCATTGCTGCACTTCCACCTCCAACCTATCTACCTCGTCGTCTTCAAGGGGTCTTACATACTGGGAAATCTCATCTTGAGGGGGGCTTCACGCTTAGATGCTTTCAGCGCTTATCCCGTCCGTACGTAGCTACTCAGCCATGCTCCTGGCGGAACAACTGATGCACCAGCGGTACGTCCATCCCGGTCCTCTCGTACTAAGGACAGCTCCTCTCAAATTTCCTGCGCCCACGACAGATAGGGACCGAACTGTCTCAC